>JBILBT010000240.1:0-4804 GCA_044353545.1 Crocinitomicaceae bacterium
AACTGCCAAAATGAGAGCGAAACCAAAACACATAGATGGGTTCATTCTTACGCGCTGTTGCTGGATCGCTAGGTGTTGCCACATTGGTGTGGTGTCCGCGGTTGTGGTAAGGAAGAAAATGATTTTCAAGTGAGGTCAGCAAGAGTATTTCGCCAAGAAACTGTTCGCCCCGATTCAATCGATGTCCCAACTCATGACCAACATTGATTCCGATCACACCACACATGATGCCCAATGCGATGGTCCTACCAATTAAATCTAGGGTCGAATCAAACTCGTCAAAAACCATGAGATACCAAAGGACAAACGCCACTTGTACGGGGACCATGGCATAAATCAACACATCATAAAAAGGATCTTTTTGCACTAAAAGACGTTCATGCTCAGTGAGGTTCTCCACTGCTGGCGGAAATAAATGTTCGAGCATCGGCACGGCCACAAAAAAAACAAGCAAGGGTAAAAAGGTCAACCAGCCCTGAAAAAGGAATGCCACACTCACCGTGATTGGCAACAGAAAAATCGTGAGGTACTTCAGTTTTCTTATTCCCATAAAGCAATAGTTTAGATCAATTTGCCATACAAATCATAATGATCTGCAGAAGTAATCAATACATTTGAAAAATCGCCAATGCGCACAAACCCATCCTCCTTTTTAATCAAAACCTCATTGTCTACTTCAGGAGAATCAAATTCTGTTCGACCGATGAAGAAATCTCCCTCAGCGCGATCAAATAGTACTTTCATTGTTTGACCAACACGCAATTGGTTCAATTCGTAACTGATTCCCGATTGAAGCTCCATGATTTCATCGGCGCGTTTCTTTTTCATCTTCGCAGTAACATCATCCTTCAAGAGATAAGCATGCGTGTTTTCTTCGTGAGAATAAGTAAAAATCCCCAAACGGTCAAAACGGCTGCGTTCAACGAACTCATACATTTCCTGATAATCAGCTTTCGTCTCACCAGGGTATCCCGCGATGAGTGTAGTGCGCAATGAAATTCCTGGAACCTTGTGGCGAATCGTTGCAATCAATTCCTCCGTTTTTTCACGTGTAATGCCACGACGCATCGACTGCAAGATCTTGGT
Organism: Crocinitomicaceae bacterium; assembly: GCA_044353545.1. Classification (GTDB taxonomy): domain Bacteria; phylum Bacteroidota; class Bacteroidia; order Flavobacteriales_D; family Crocinitomicaceae; genus M0103. Next base: position 1,087 of record JBILBT010000240.1, read on the forward strand.
TGAACCGTGCTGTAGAGGCATGTCGAGGTACTTGCACACATTGTCACGTTCGTTCATCACATCGAGCACATCCATCGGGAAACCAGAAGGAAATGCATAATGAAGGCGAATCCATTCTATTCCTTCGACATCTGCCAAGCGATTGATCAACTCCGACAAAGCGCGTTTCTTATATAAATCGAGACCGTAGTAGGTTAAATCTTGAGCAATTAGCATCAATTCCTTCACCCCTATTGCCGCCAAGCTTTTGGCCATCGTCACCAAATCTTCTATTGGAGTAGATACATGATTTCCACGCATCAAAGGAATCGCACAAAACGAACATGGGCGGTCACAGCCTTCAGCAATTTTAAAATAAGCAAAATGATTTGGCGTAGTCAGTATGCGTTCTCCAACCAATTCATGTTTGTAGTCTGCCTTCAATGTTTTTAGAAGTCGAGGTAAATCGCGTGTGCCGAAATAGCCATCGACTTCAGGGATTTCTTTTTCCAAATCATCCCTGTAACGCTCCGACAAACAGCCCGTCACATATACTTTATCCACCAATCCTTCGGACTTTGCTTCAGCGTAGCGAATAATCGTGTCAATGGATTCTTGTTTGGCGTTGTCAATGAAACCACATGTATTGATGATTACAATTTCGGCATCATCTTCCACTGATTCGTGCTCCACATCAAAGAGATTGGCCTTCAATTGGGCCATCAGCACCTCTGAATCAAATGTATTCTTCGAACAACCGAGCGTCACCACATTGACCTTGTTCTTTTTAAGGGTTTTGGTCTTCATGCTGTAAAATTAGCGATTCTTCGGCCAGAAAAGTGCGAAAACACACTTGAAAGATGGGTTTTATTGCTGCAAGCACTTATCTTTGGGAAAGAAGCAACACCATGAAAAATTATCTTGTTTACTCAGTTACACTATTGATGACTATTCTAGTCTCATGTTCAACTCCGCATTACGGCATGAAAGAATACGATGTCGCTGATTCGATCCCCCTGGCTGAAATTGGCGATCTCAATACCGAAAGTGCTGCTGTCGACATTCAATCTGCTGAAATTAAAGGTTCCACGATGCAGCTAGTAATTTCATACAGTGGTGGTTGCGCTGAACACAGTTTTCGCTTGATTGGAAGTCCTGTATTGACTAAATCCTTGCCACCTCAACGTGCAGTGAAACTCATTCACACCAACAATGACGACCAATGTAAAAAGATGATTACAGACACGCTATTCTTTGACATTTCTTCCTTGGCAAACAATGCGTCAAAAGATAAAACAGTCGTGTTGAACCTTGATGGGGTGATTACATTGAAACCGCTGGTATTGGATTTTTAAGGTGAAAGGGACAAAAGACAAGGGACAAAAGACAAAAGACAAGGGACTTAATCATTTTAAACTTAGAATTGCCGAAGGCATCAAATTTCAAATTGCCGAAGGCATCAAATTCTAAATTTTAAATTCAATTCAAAACATGAAAATTGGCATATTACTTTCTGGATGTGGCGTTTATGATGGCGCTGAAATACAAGAGGCTGTATTGACCTTACTTGCAATCGATGAGATTGGTGCAGAAGCCGTGTGCATTTCGATTGATGCACCGCAGCACCATGTTGTCAACCACCTAACGGGTGAAGAAATGCCTGAACAACGAAACATGATGGTTGAAGCCGCTCGAATTGCGCGTGGAGCTGTTCGAGAGATTCAAACAATTGTTCCGGCAGATATCGACGGACTCATCATCCCCGGTGGATTTGGAAGCGCGAAAAACTTTACCAACTGGGCATTTAACGGGCCTGACGGGACCATTGATGCACGTGTAAAGCTCTTGCTTGTGAACCTCATCAATATAGGCAAACCTATCGCAGCGCTTTGCGTAAGTCCAGTTGTCGTCGCCAAAGCACTCGAGGGTTCTGACATTCAAAGCAAAATGACCATTGGCACCAATACGGAAAAGTCACCCTACGATATTGCTGCCTTTTCAGCCGGACTAAATCAAACAGGTGTGCATTCAGAAATGAAGAATGTTCGTGAAATTCTAGTGGACAAAACCAACAAGATTATCACTGCACCATGCTACATGATGGATGCCTCAATCAATGACGTAAGAAAGAATATTCGAGCAGCGGTTGAGGCACTTCGCGACTTGGCTTAGTGTCTTTTAGACACTATTTAAATTTAGTTTTTTTGTTAACAATGCCTCAAAATTTGTGGGAAATTACACTAAAAATGAGGTCCCTATTCTATTCCTTAAACCTACTTTTGTGGTCTAAATTAAAGGCAAACGCTTTTTAAACAACAACACCATGGAGGTATTTGGAAAAAGAGGAACCCATGACGATCTCGATGCATCAATCGGATTAAACAATCTTGGGACACAGTTTTGGAATTTAACACCTGCCGAATTGACGGAAGATGTCATCATTAACGGACAAGGTGTTCTAAGCGACACGGGAGCTTTGGCCATTGAAACAGGCGAATTTACTGGGCGCTCGCCTAAGGACCGTTTCGTTGTCTGTGATGAAAAAACGGAGAATTCTGTGTGGTGGGGCAATGTCAACATTAAATTCGCTCCAGAACAATTCGATGCGCTCTACAACAGAATGAAAGCGTACTTGAATGGTCGTGATGTATATGTGCGTGATGCCTTTGCTTGTGCTGACCCACAGTACCGCATGAATATTCGTGTCGTAACAGAATATGCATGGTCCAATATGTTTGCTTACAACATGTTCCTGCGTCCAAGTGATGCACAAATTGAAACATTCCTACCAGACTGGCATATCGTGTGTGCACCCGGATTCAAAGCCGACCCTGAAATTGATGGGACGCGCCAACACAACTTCGCCATTCTGAACTTCACGAAGAAGATGATTATCATCGGAGGTACAGGATATACTGGTGAAATCAAAAAAGGGATTTTCTCTGTCTTGAATTATGTTCTTCCACACGAGAAGAACGTTCTTTCCATGCACTGCTCCGCAAACATTGGCAACGAAGGTCACGACACCGCTGTGTTTTTTGGTCTTTCAGGTACTGGAAAAACGACACTTTCTTCCGATGAAAACCGCCGTTTGATTGGTGACGATGAGCACGGTTGGGCTGCAAATACAGTTTTCAACTTTGAAGGAGGTTGCTACGCAAAAACAATCGATCTTTCTCGCGAAAAGGAACCTCAAATCTACGATGCCATTCGCTTTGGTGCAATCTTAGAAAACATTGGCTTCCAAGATGGAACGTCTACTCCAGATTACGAAGATGGAACAATAACGGAAAACACACGCGTGTCCTACCCTATTCACTACATCGACAATATTGCTACTCCTTCCATTGGTGACGCACCAAAGAATATATTCTTTTTAACAGCAGATGCTTTTGGGGTGATTCCACCAATTTCACGCTTGACAAAGGAGCAAGCCATGTATCATTTTATGTCCGGATATACGGCAAAAGTTGCCGGAACGGAAATGGGAATCACGGAACCCACCACAACATTTTCTGCGTGCTTCGGCGCGGCGTTCTTGCCACTTCATCCTGCAAAATATGCAACGCTTTTAGGCGATAAATTAAACGGCACAGACATTAAGGTTTGGTTGATCAACACAGGTTGGACGGGCGGATCTTACGGCGTAGGCCACCGCATGAAATTGTCGCATACACGTTCGATGATTACTGCGGCCCTAACTGGTAAATTGGACAATGTAACCTATGAAACTTTGCCG
>JBILBT010000241.1:0-4799 GCA_044353545.1 Crocinitomicaceae bacterium
ACGTTGAGTTCGGGTTCGAAATTGGAAGCATCTCCAATCAATGGAACAGGAGTAGCAATACCTGTGTAGGTTTCACAGAATCCATTCCAATTGCAGCGCACTGGGGCTAAAGCATTGTTAATGATTTGCGTACACGTTGCAGGCCCTGTATAAGGCCACATGATCCAATCCAAACATCCTGATCCTCCCGGAGCACCGAATGAAAATTCAAGAGTTCCAGTAGTAGCGACATTCACAACCATCCAAGTGCTGTTCAATTCCCCAGAAAGCAAACAGCCTTGGTTCGCTGATGCAATATTTGTCGAAGGGTTTGAAAATGAACCGGTAGTAAATTCAACCACATTTCCTGAGCCACTGGGATCAATTTGAAAGGTTGCATTGGTACAAATATTCACAGCGCCAGAACAATCTGATGCAATAACTGGACCTGGAGGCGGTGGTGGTGGTGTTCCACAAGGTGCACAAATCACATTCGCCAACCATCCAGTAGATGTTGTTGAGCCATCTGAGATAAATTGTAATGTTAAGCAGCCTGTTGTAGAAGTGACATTTTGAGGGGAAATTGTACCATTTAAGGTTGCAAGTGGCGCGCCCGTTGTGCTTGTCCCGTTGTATATGTAAAGGTAGTCCCAACCGCTTTCAAGTTGACCTCCAGTGAACTGCAGGGTTACACATTGACCGGCTGTACTTGGACAAATGGTCTGAGTACAGTTCAGGTTGTTCGCGTAATTTCCAACACCCCCCGGATCTGAATACTGACCCCCACATTGTGTTAATGTATTTGTTGTTCCAACGGGTGGGCAAGTCATAACAGATTGTCCTAGGGTAATCTGTCCGTAAGACAAGACCAAAAGGAGCAGAATATAGTGTAGTTTTTTCAACATAAATAGTTGGTTTTTATTCCTTCAACAACCCTTTGACGCGAGAAATCAACAGCGGTTGCCGAAGTAGTACCAAATGTAAGAAAAAACCTTAAAGAACTGAAGAAATTATCAAGCGCCGAGACCTACTTTCTCTATCTAATAAGCCTCCGTCTAGTGCTTCTTTTTTAGTAGCTTAGGAAACTTTTGTTTGAACTTATTCAATCGAGGAATGGAAACCGCACGAACATAGGAATTGTCGGGGTTTAGTTGTTCGTAGTCTTGATGATACTCTTCCGCTTCGAAGAATCCCGAAAATGGCGCTATTTCGGTTGTAATTTTACTAAAGGTTTTGGCGTTCAACAGCTCTTGGATGTAGGTTTCAGCCGCTGTTTTCTCTCCTAGATTTTTGTAAAAAATAGCTGATCGGTATTGCTTTCCTCGATCTGGCCCCTGCTGATTAAGAGTTGTTGGATCATGCGAACCAAAAAACACTTCGAGAAGGGATTGATAACTCACTTTTGTTGAATCGTAATAAATCTTAACGGACTCTGCATGTCCAGTCAAACCTGCTGACACTTGCTCATACGTCGGATTTTTTTCTTTTCCTCCCGCATAACCGGAAACGACTTCTTCAACGCCATCTACCGATTCAAAAATCGCCTCTACACACCAAAAACAACCCGAAGCAAAATAAGCGGTTTGCAATCCGTCTAGATTGGCAGCTTTTTTCTCGGTGCCTTTGGACGTTGTTTGCTCTTCTTTTTGCGAACAAGCGCAAAGCGCGATAAACAATGCGGAAAGTAAACTGAATGTTCTCATATGGTGAAATAACATGAAAGGATTGGAAATGTTTATTGTTCGTCTTCTTCATCGGGCACATCTCCACGCAAGGCCCTAAGTCGTTTTCGGGCTTCCTCGGAATATAAGCTTCCTTTGAAGTCAAAGAGAATTGTTTTGTAATAGTCAGAGGCCTTTTCGGGGTTGTTCAAGTGCAATTCATTGATTTCTCCCAATTGAAAAACGGCATCGTCGGCAAGGATATCTTCGCGGTGGTATTTCAACAACTCTTCTAAATACCTTACTGCCTCTGTCCATTCACCTTGTTGCCTCATTGCTTTTGATTTGCGCAGTAAAATTTCATCACCTAAGCTGTGGTATGGAAAATTTTTAATGATGCTATCAAAGAGTGCAAACGCCTGAGCATATTGGTGTTGCTCGATCAATAAATCGGCATTTGCAAACCAAGACATCGCTTGATAATTGCTGTCTAATCCAAAATTATCTGTGATCAATAAGGACAGTTGCATGGCGTCGTTGGCAATCAGTTTTGAGGTTGATTCTTTCAATACATTGAGCTGGGATTGAGCAAAATCAAATTCGCCGTCGTAATAAAAAATACGCGCATTCTTGTATTTCGCTTCGTTGCCTATGGGTTCAAATTTAAAGGTGTTTTCAATTTGCATATAAAGTAATGATGCCTCCCAAATGTCACCGTGCAACACCTGAATGTCGCCCAACTCCATTTTAATTTCGGCCTTCTGCATGTCTGTGAGTCCTGGAATGGCTAAAATTTTGGTCAGCATGTCGATGGCCTCAGCAGATTGATTGGCATAAAAGGCTAAAATGTGGCTCAATTCAATGGAAAGGGGAACGGACGATCTTTTTTTCCCAATGCGTTCAAGGGTTGTGCGGTATTCTTGAATGGTTTGATTGAGCTCCTCAGCGGAAAAGTTTCGGTTGGTGGTGACTTCTAAAAATCGGGTGTTTAACAAGGCGCGTTCTGCTTCGTAATAATAGGATTTTTCTTCGCCAAGCGAGATGACATATTTGAATCCCTTGCGTGCCGATTCATAATCTTTATTTTCAACGAAAATTTTCGCGACTTCCATCACCCGCAATCCTTGTTCACCCTGTCGTTTATCTAGCGCCTGCGCTTGTGTAAGTGCGGCATTGAAATTTTTCCGTTGCAGAAACAACCAAATCAACATTTCGGCATATACCGTGTCATTGGGTTTTTTCTGAACGCGCTCAAGCAAGGCATTTTTGAGCAATTCATATTCTTTTGACTCTTTGGCGCTTAAGTCAAATTGTGCGCTTAAAACGGTTTGTAGTGTTTGATAATAGCTAGAGTAATAATCGAGTAAATCAAGATATTCCTCAATCATTTTTTCTGTTTGCCCCATGGCTCCATACAACTCGGCAAATTGAAAATGTAGGGGATACGTCTCCTTCAGTAATTTACGTCCAGCTTCAAGAGTGCGCAGGGCTAGGTCGTTTCTCCCTTTGCTTTTGAAGGCGTTGTACAATTGAATGATTTGTCCCGCATCAGGCACGAGTTCATCGATGAGTTCGCTGTAGATTTTCTGTGCTTTGTCTGTTTCATTCCCATCCTCATAGAACTGTCCCAAGCGCACTTTGTATTCACTGTCAAAGCGATTGGCACCGGCTTGTTTTTTGAGAAGTTTTTCGGCGTCTTTTCGTTGATCGGTCGCAATGAGGCAATCGAGGTAGCGGTTGAAATAGAATTTTGATGGATCGGCAGTGTACAGTTTTTCATAATACCCAAGTGCTTTGACAAACTCACCTTTGGTATAATAGAGTTGTGCCAATTGTTGGTCTGTTTCGCCTTGACAATACATGTAAGGGGAAAAAAGGATGAAGAGCAAGAGGATGTTTATTTTCAAAGCGTGATGTATCAAACTCGATTATTTCTTTTCCATCAATTTGAGAGAATAGGCATTTAACTCAGTGTATATTTCGTTGAAATCTTTGATGGTTTTGTTTTTGTGATCCACATACGCTTTCAATAATTGTTGCAGCTGAAATACTTTTTGCTGCTCAAATTTTATGTACTCGGCGTACTTGTCGCGTCGACCATTTCCGTTTTCGATGTCCCTTTTTAAGGCAATCAAGGTTTCCTCTTCCGCTTTTAATCCATTGTGAACGATGGCAAACCCATTTCCAATGGATCGGTCGGTAATGATAATCTCAGAAGATTTTGTGTTTTTATTCGCGCCTCGGCCCTTTTTGGGTTTGATCGATTTCATGATGCGCTTGAATTGATGCATTTTTTTTCCAAGCTCCATGTCTATGGTGTCTGTGACATAATATGTTTTAAAACGCGTCAATAAAGCATTTGCGGCAATTTGAATCCCAGCTAATGTGTCCAAACGATTTTCTTTTAAGACAGTGTGCATGCTGTCTATAGATTCCTCCATATTGGCAATTGCTTTCAGGTGCTTTGGCTTATCCAAATCTCCACATGAAGCGAAGAGAAGGGTAAACACTAAAAGAATGAATAAGCTAAAAATTTTCATAGTTGCTAAAATACACCATCAAATCGGAAAACCAATCTGCCCAATTCGAATTATAGATATTTAACAGTTGCGGTGGTGTCTAATCAATTTTCGTAAAGCCCGTAAATTTGTGTAAGGCCTCAGGGATATTGATTCCGTCTGCTGTTTGATGATTTTCGAGCAAGGCAGCAACAATGCGTGGAAGGGCTAGCGCCGATCCGTTCAAGGTGTGACAAAGTTGATTGTTCTTATTTGCATTTTTGAAACGCAATTTCAATCGATTTGCTTGGAAGGTATCGAAGCGAGAAACTGAGCTCACCTCTAACCACTTTTCTTGGGCAGCTGAATATACTTCAAAGTCATAGGTCATGGCAGATGCAAAGCCGGTGTCGCCTCCACACAAACGCAAAATGCGGTATTGCAATCCGAGCTTTGACAAGAGGTTTTTCACGTGCTCAATCATTTCATCGAGTGCTTTCGCTGTGTTGTCCGGATGCTCGATGCGCACGATTTCAACCTTGTCGAATTGGTGTAAACGGTTTAGTCCGCGCACGTCTTTTCCGTAAGATCCAGCTTCTCGGCGAAAGCACGGTGTATATCCGGTCAATTTAATCGAGAATTGATCGTTTGGTAAAATGAC
>JBILBT010000242.1:0-4795 GCA_044353545.1 Crocinitomicaceae bacterium
CAAGAAGCGATTCGCGTCTTTTTAACTACACCAAAGTGGACCCCTGCGACCTGCAGCGGAACATCTGTTCGAAGTAAATACAACATTCCCATAAATTTCAATCTTCAGTAGGTTCCAAAATGAAGTTAATTCATCCATTTTCCTTCTTCATCTTCATCTTTACGATGAACATGTGTTATTCTCAAGATTACCTGAATCCATATGATGGCTTCGCAAAAGGTGACACCATTTACGCGTTTTCCGACAACATCCCCATGTTTTCTGGTCCAAATACAATGTCGAAGTTGGTCACCGAGATTCGCTTGAATCAACTTATGACCATTGCGTCCGAACGCGAACAAGATTTTTCCATTCAGTACAATCCCAATGAATTTTTGCATGTGAATTTCAAGGGAAAGAAGGGCTTTATTCAGCGAAAATATTTAGCTGCGAAACAGTTGATTCATACACCAAGCAATACCATCATGCTTTTTCAGTTTGCCTTAAATTCTGATCATCGCTATGACTTGCAGTACCGAGAATACAACCAAAACGAACTTGTTCAAAGCGCGGTGTTACTACTTTATGGCTTTTCGTGTGATGTCTATCTTGAGGGCACCCACGGCCTAGATAGTGTCACTGCATTTTTAGTGGTGGATCATTTCGCAGAGGCATGTGGAGAAAATGGCGGGAACGACTATTATGTTTGGAATCCCCGTGAGTTGGCTCTGATGGCTGACCTTACTGAGATTGGTGATGGCGGGGTTTACTATCTAACAGAGCGATTGATTTTTCCGAATGATCCTGGAGGAATTGCCGACCAGGTCATTTTTGAATCAGAAGAAGAAAACGTGTATGACGAAGAAACGGAATGGATTTCAACGTTGCATACCCGACGTGTATATCAATGGGTATATGGAAATTTGTACCCCGCATTAAAAAAAACGTTTGAGGAAGAGTAATTTAATTTAATTTAATGTTCAATGACTATGAAAAGAATCACAACAATCACATGTATGTTCAGCTTACTGATTTTGTGCAGCGCCACAGAACCTACTCACAAAGGCATGTGTAACGTAAGCATTTCAAAAGCTTATACGCAAAATGTGCTCGGGAAGAACATTGGGTACTATGTGGAATTTAAGAACAATTCAAGCCGAACGGTAGATGCCTTGCGATGGAAAGCTACCTTCTATGATAATTTTAATGATCAAAAAGGGGTCCGTGAAGGCTCTTGGAGTTCGGGGAATTTTATTTCACCAATAAAACCTAATTCAACTACAAAAGACTTAGAAAGTAACTGGGTAAATGATGCCACGAAAGTGAAAATCACCATAACAAAAGTGCATTTCACAGATGGGATGACATGTGATTGATAGATTATCGATATTCTGAGGTAAATTTACATCTCAATAAACGGCAGACAATGATCTCATATTCACCCAAAGAATGGTTCAGTTTTATTTTTCGCATTCATAAATCGGAAACCTTCAAGCAACTCATTCCAATACTCATAGGCATTGCGTTATTTGCTGCCGTCATTGCTGTTTTAGAAATCGAATTGCTTCAGTCCAATAAAAAGATGACCGAATTAGTAAAGGGAATCGCTACGATTTACACAGCGTTAGGATTTACCTTGTCATTATTACTCACATTCAGGTCAAACAGCGCATATGACCGATGGTGGGAAGGTAGAAAACAGTGGGGAGAATTGACGAATGCATCCCGCACTTTTGCATCTCACATCAATGCGATTCTTGGTGAACAACATCCTGAAGAACGGCGAGTTGTTTCTGACTATTTAAAAATCTACGCATACACACTTCAATACCACCTAAAGTCAGAAAAAATGGGCCTTGAAGAATACGAAAATTCTGTTCAGTCAGAACACTTAAAATCACGTGTGGCAGATTTTTCTAGCGCAAATCACCAACCTATAGCAATCTATTCTTCTTTATGTAATTATGTTCAACAGTTGTTTTTAGAGGGTAAATTAAATACTCAGGAAATCTATCATTTCAAATCTGAACTCGATGTATTAATGAATGTGTGTGGTGCCTGTGAGCGCATTAAAAACACACCAATTCCTTTCTCCTACTCCGTATTCCTGAAAAAATTCATCTTTTTTTATGTCATGCTTTTCCCTCTAGTCTATTGCGTGCACATGTCGTATTACATCATTCCAGTAACTGTTTTCATTCTATATGTGCTCGGAAGTATAGAACTCATTGCTGAAGAAATTGAGGACCCATTCAACGGTGAGGCCAACGACTTACCTACACTGGAAATGGCTGAAAATATTGGCAGAAGTGTAACATCAATTCTCACCTAAACCTGGCTCGTTGAACTAGCAAAGAGGTGTTTTAACTATTCAGAATCCTTGTCTACCCTTCTACTAAAATTTGGAGTTTCAAATTCTTGCGTTCTTAACTCTTCCAAAATCGGGGAACTATTAAACTTGAGAAATTGCCTCATGATGTGATTGGTCAAATCCTCTTTGTTTTTTAAGAGGTCATTCAATTCAAACTCTTGATCATCCCGATTCAAAATCAGTAGATTGAGAAAATCCTCAGCCACAGCCAAACGCATTGAGATCAATAAGATATCATTGTATTTTCGGATTAAATCCGTGATTTTCTCTTCTTGTAAGGGGGTCATGTAGTGGTGGCATTGAGATGATTTCAAAGATACATTGCATTCCAATTTGCTCGATGAAAAGTTGTCAACACATCGAAAATTGACAGTCATTTTCTATCTGATTGGATGGACGTATGACAGCAGAACTGGATGGCTTATGAAATGGTTACGCGATACACATCTGTTTTATTCCTTGGAATATCCAACACAACAAATCCTCCGGGTTCGGAGATTTCCTCTTTCAATGTAAAACGTTTACAGCCTTTTGGTAAACCTTTAAAAACGAGCGTAAAGTTATAAACTCCATTTTGGAAGATCCTCGTCCATTGGGGAGCTAGACTTATATTCGCCCAATGAACCAACTGAATTTTTTGACCATCATCAGTGATGAGAAAGGTTGTTTTCCAGATGCGCACACCCATGCCGAATTCACAGGGGATTGAGCAATGCACAATAACTTGGCGTTCTTCTTCGATTTTAGGTTTTACCGAATTCTTAAGCTTTGTTTTGGGTTTTGCGACAAGTGTATCGGTATCTGACATTCGGAAACTCATGACATGTATTTTATGCAAAATACATCGAAACATTGATTTTACCTCCTGAAAACAAAAATAAATTTTGTACCAGGCTATGATTAGTTTTTAAGGAGAAGCCGCTTACTTCCAGGAAGCATAATTCAGATAAATGAGTCTTGAATTTGTGCTTTATGATTCTTGACCTCTTGAATTTTGACCTTTGATACTAGATCGCTATGCATCATCTGAGATCTATATAAATAGAATGGATTGCACCTGATTTTATACTACTCTATCCGTAAACGACTTCTTAAAAAGGTGAGTTTAAATGTGTGTTGAGAAGTTGAACTTATCCAAGACATCTTGAATCGCTTCTATTTCTTCTTGCGCAGCCTCTACGCGTTTGTCCATCTGTTCTGCTGGAAACACGGCATCACGACGAGTAACAGTGCCTTCGTATTTGTCGCGCACAGGTCCTTCAGACGTGTCAAGGTATTTCATTTTAAGCGCTTTATTTTTCAGTTCAGACATTCTGAAAATTTGACTTCGAACAGGCGCTGAAGCAGCGTGAATTCGGGTTTTCAAGTCGACCAATGCATCGAGTTCGGTCTCAATAAGGGTCATGAGTTCAAGGGGGTCATAAGACCGTCTGTTTCCTTCGAGAATAGAATTGTTTTTATTCAACCGGTCCCAAAGAAGGTGAAGGTTTGCTACTTTCTTGTTTTTTTCTTTAAGCGCTTGAGCTATCGTCATATGTATTTGTTTTTAAAATTTATTGGTTTAGGGAATCTGTTATTCAGTGAGTCAAGCACTAAAAACCAGTGCCATATCCCCACCCAACAAGAATTCTTTTTACACGGTCTTTTGCGCGCATCACAGTCATTCCCATGTTCTTTTCGGGAATGTCCATAAGAACGGCAATTTCTTTACCGCTATAACCGAAATAGTATTTTAAGGTGAGTACAATACGGTCACGTTCACCGGCACGCTCCAAGGCCTTGCGCAAGGTCTTGGTATCCACCCCATATTCATCCGAAAAAGAAGGTGAAACGGCAAGGTTAATCAAATCATCAGCGCCAACGCGAATCGACAAAGAATTTCCTTTGCGCTCCATTAAATCATAACAATGGTTACGCGTCATGGTATACATCCATGAGCCTAAGGTGCCCACACTTTCATCATATTGACCAATTCTCGTCCAAGCCTTTATTAAAATATCCTGCACAACATCATCCAACCAACATTCATATCCTCTGGCTAGGTATTTCTTTGCTGCTTTGCGCACCATCGCTTCGTTGTTCAACACCGCTTGCTCCATCGTTTCCATCATTCTTCTTTCCATATACCAGTTGTTTTAGTTGTTTGCAGTTCCTAAGGCCCCCCCCTATATTAAGGTGGTTTAAAATCGCGTGTCGATTTCCCTAATTTCAAGCCAAAGTCACATCACATAGTCTATTGCATACACCAAGTGAGATCATCCATTTCTGAAACCAGGGAAGGACACATCTTTTCCTCATCGCTCCTGAGAGAGACAAGTTTAAAATCTATAATAAAGGGGGTTGGGATTTTACACGCCGTGCTGTTAACGCATGAAGATTAAATAAGTAACAACTTTTTTTCAATTAATTTTGATTTAAAATTTAATCAACTGATTTTTAATTGTT
>JBILBT010000243.1:0-4789 GCA_044353545.1 Crocinitomicaceae bacterium
GGAGCAGTTTTTAACTACTGAAAGCGACGTGGTTCCGAATGCTACGAGGCTCGTTAGATTTAGGACAGATCTTGTTTTAGTTAGTAGAAATGATATTTTTCATTTGTGGTAACTCACCCGTATAAAAGCAGCGATACATTTATGCACCGCTGCTTTCTAAAAAGATGAAATTTAATTATTGTTTCACCATACGTTTCGTAGCGATGATTTGACCATCAGCAACCAAAGTGTAGGTATAAACACCCGAAGAAAGATCGTTGGCAAAGACATTCAATTGCCCATTTCCACGTTCTGAAATATCGACTGTTTTAATCAGTTTTCCTTGTCCATCATTGAATTGTATTTGTGCCTTTTGCACCGACAAAGGAACCGAATACGTAATTACCGTTGATTCAGCAAATGGATTCGGAACATTTTGATTGAGAACGATTGAATTTTTATCCGACAAATTCACGTTGATTACCGCACTCAATTGATCCTGTACTTCCTTCAATGTTGGTTGGATTGCTGTGTTGTTCATTTGGCATAACAAAGGCAAAATGTTCGACAGACAATTTTCAAGTTGCGTCAATCGATCGTTGAGGTCATCAATTGTTACTTGTTGAGCCAAATTTTGTGATTGTAATGCCGTAATTACAGAATCCTTTGCTTCAACAACCCCATTTAGTTCCTGAATGGCTTCAGCCAATACTGGAACGACTTTCATATAATCAACATGCATCAAAGTATCCTCATCTACGAATGTCAATTTCGGCTCAATTTGATTCATTTCCTGAGCAATAAAACCTACGTGTTCTGTGGAATCAAACTCCATATCAGGATGATTTGTCGCGTCCCAATCAAAAGTTACACCTCTCATTTGAAGCACTTTATCCAATGAGTTTTCTAAATTCTGAACATTGGTTTTTAAAGATTGATCCGAGAGTGTGGATTGATCAACTTTTGTATTCAATTCCTTAATCGCTTGCGTATTTATGGGAATGATAGCGTTGTAATTCATTGATTTATATTTCATGGGTTGCCCAACAATATTTCCTAAGCTATCCATCTTTCCAGGATGCATACTTTGATGGATTAACTCAGGCAATATTGTCTCGACTTCTTGTGCAATGAAACCGTACTGCTTTTTACTATCAAAATTAAATTGACCATATCCGAGAGTATCGTACACAAAGGTTTTAGGACTAAGCAAAGAAACGAGTTTTAATGCGGAAGGTATTTTTGCAATATTTCGTTTGAACGTAGAATCAGAGGTCGTAACACCATTAATATCAACGAGACCATTAAAATACCCCGCACGATTGATATTGCCATTGTCTGCAGATCCATAAACACCATAACAATATTGGCTATTTGAACCAAGAGCAATACCTGACACTCCAGTGTATCCGACATATTGTTCGTTGTTACCATTTCCAGTAGATACAGATAATACACCCGTTGGATTCAAATTATTATTACCCCAAACAAAGTCTTCAATCACTAAAAATCTTCCACCATAGCCTCCTGTGCCCCTTTGAATAACATCAACCTTTGCCTTTAAACTGTCTCCACAATTGTAGCCAAATCCAACATTGTTCTCCGTATTTCCGGGATTATTTCCTTCGAAATAAAAATTATAATTATTCAAATCAACATTACGATGTTCGGTGAACAGCGCACCAACCGTATCCTCACAAGTCGCTCCAAAACCACTTGTAGTGTCCATCTGTGTCCAACGCAATACCCCTTGCTCATCCACCATAACAAATTTTGTCGTTTGCTGATTGGCGAGATAAAGTGAATCGGGCAATGATCTAAATCTACCATTTCCAACTACATCCAATTTATGTGTTGGTTGTTCATTGACTCCCGTGGTAGTGAAATCCCCGATTCCAACGCGACCATAAGTCAAGCCAACATAATCAGAGGTCGTATCACGATCTGGGTACATTCGCATGATTTCCAAACCTTCTTGAGACCGCGATTGAGGACTGTCTGACTGCGAGGCTGAATAAGCTGTAAAAATAAAGCGAAATACATCTGCACCCAGATTGGGTTGTTGTGTATTTCCATTGTCGCCCCAAGCCAATACGGCATCCATGCGATTGCTAGAGGAAATGGCACTATTATTCTCTGGTTTCAATCCCAACCATACATGATCAGTTTTATTGGAAACCAGTGCGCCTAAATCCATCCATGATCGATACCCATTGCTGAACGGGAAATTCGTCAATTGGGAGGTGAATTCTCCGAGGTTATACCCCAAATGCAATAAGCTCAAGGGTTGTGTGAGCGCACTGTTCGTTGTGCCTTCTCGACTTATGCTTATTCGGGTGACATTCGTTGGCGTATTTACCCCACCATAATTTGGTCCTTGATTCAAGGCCAAAGCACCCGTTGATGTGATGCGCATCCGTTCGTTTTGCTCAATATCAGGAGTATTGTCATTTTCCGTTTGGATCACAAAACTTGAGGCCTCCTGCCAACGCAAGTAGGCATTCAAGTGACTGTTCGCTGGAGAATTAATAATCTCATTGTCTATTCCGATCCTCAATCCATCGCTTTCAGTTTCGCCAGCTCCTATCAATGCGGTTGGGTTTCTGTAAGTGATTTGCATGAACCCATACGCCTCATTCAAGGTGCCTTGTTGCCGATCATAGCTCATGTGAAATAGGGATTGTGGTCTTGCATAGAGGCCAGTCGGGTGTCCTGGAGCGTTGATATATCCAAATGTATTTCCCAATGCATAGCGCCCATCAGCGGTAAACCGCGCCACATGCAACCCATCAAGGTCTACATTGCTGCGGAGATTGTTGTCAATGCTTGTGCTCGAAGTACTGGCACCGGTAAATCGAAACGCCATTTCATCTGCGCCCGTCGCTTGATTGTCTGACCACAACAAGACTGTTTCCGTCCAATCGACATCCGTTCCAATTTGCCGTAGACCGAAGTAAGACAAATCCTGATTGCCTGTGAGTGTAATTCCCGTTTTCATCCATGGACGGTAGCCATTCTGCTGAATTAGCCCTGGACCATTAAGATGTAACAAAGAAAACGCACCCTTGTTTTCATAGATGGTTTGCCCAGGGTTGGTTTGGAATGGGCCGTCATTGCCCAATAACAAATAACCGGTCGTGTTTAAGGTTGTGTTACTGGTCCCATAGGTAATATACCCGTCTATTGGGTATTGAGTATTCGACGCAAAAATTGCATTCAATTTCATTCGAAAAATATTGCTCAGAGTACCAACATTGCCGGTAACTGTGTAAATAGGAGAATTCCATAAGGTACCGAATAGGTTATTACCATTAATAGAATTGCCAACACGGGACCAATAATCTGGACTTGAAACTGCAGAGGTTCCAGTCTGCGTATTGGTTGGAGCTTGTTGTGCATAAAAGTCTCGGAGAATAAATAATCCAAGAACCAATAAAATAGATTTTTTCATTAGTGTTTAGTTAATTTCGAATCAAATGAACATACCCAGTCTCGATGTCCTCACCGTTACTTATGCGGTAAAAATACACTCCATCATCGAGTTCCTTATCGGTTAAATCTTTACCAGACCATCCTATTTCTTGCTTTTTAAATGAGAAAACTTCTTGACCCCAGCGATTGAAAATTTCACAAATCCATGTGTCAAAACAAACATGGTTTGGATACCACAACTCATTGACGTGATCCAGATTTGGCGTAAAAACATTTGTAATCTGCTTGGATTCTTGAAGATAAGAAAGTTCTATGACGCTTACCGAGTCCACGTAATAGTTCGCAACGGGATGCCATGCAAAACAACTGTCGCAGTCATTCGGTATGTTTGGGACTGTCGTATTGCTGTAGTGTAAGGTGTCAAAGAACCTTCCGATGGTTAGGTATTCTTCTTCGCCTTCCGCTTCATACATTCCACTGATTAAGATCCAATTGGTCGTATCCATAATGAACGAAGCGTTTGAGATGTGAGCAGGCAATTCAAAACCAAGATAAGTAATAGATGATAAAGGTACCCGATCAAAACGTGCACCGATAGTATTGATAGCATGTGTGCTATAATCCGATAAACTGATCCAAAAACGAACTTGGTAGGTTCCACAAGGCTTTAACTTTTTAATGAGTCGCACCGATGCATATTCAGCCCCATTATTATTATTCGGTATAAAACCACATAAACCAACATATCCATCCCCATCAAAAGCCTCTTGCCAGCCCATCCAATTTGATGGGACACCAATAATATTGAAGTAATTAGGGTCAGTGTTAGCACATGCATTATAAACATCTGTCGTTGCCTCATTCGGCTTGAACCATGGGAAACATTTCTCCAACTGGTCCAGTCCACTGGCTCCAGGTCCATTCGGGCACTCGGTCATCTCCTCAAAACTGCCGTTGGGCACAAGGTTTACTTGCGCATTTCCCACAAAAACGCTACAGAAATGGAAGGCGGTGAACGCCAAGACCAGGTATTTCATTTGATTCTTTTTTTTACATACATTGCAGACTATACAAGCACTTTATGCGCTTGACAGTCTTTTCTTTTGCAGTGTTGCTCAATCGGGTATTGAACTTTCGAAGTGCCTGCTCCCGCAGACTGTCTTTTGCAGTATGAATCACTTCGCCGTTACAGTATCATTCAATCATAAGCAAAATCAGTTTACGAGGGAAGTTCGATAAATATAAAGTTTTTCTAGTTTCAGTCCTTGATTAAATAGAATACTTCAATGAATCATTTCGTTTTCCGTCAATTTAGCTTTGTTATTTCAGTTGCGCGGTAAAAATAAAGCAAACTACTTTGGTTTTTTTTGCAAGAAAA
>JBILBT010000244.1:0-4749 GCA_044353545.1 Crocinitomicaceae bacterium
GACTTGAACGAATTGAAAGAATCCAAAGCGACATTCGTTTTTGGACAGATGAACGAGCCTCCAGGGGCACGTGCACGTGTGGCACTTTCTGGATTGACAATGGCAGAATATTACCGTGATGGTGAAGGTGACGGACAAGGAAAAGACATCCTTTTCTTCGTAGACAACATCTTCCGATTTACGCAAGCAGGTTCTGAAGTATCGGCACTACTGGGTCGTATGCCTTCAGCTGTAGGTTACCAACCAACGCTCGCAACAGAAATGGGTGCGATGCAGGAACGCATTACATCAACGAAAAGTGGTTCAATTACATCTGTACAGGCGGTTTATGTTCCTGCGGATGACCTTACTGACCCGGCACCAGCAAATACATTTGCCCACCTGGATGCCACAACTGTACTTTCTCGGAAGATTGCGGAACTTGGAATTTATCCAGCGGTGGATCCATTGGATTCAACATCTCGTATCCTTACTCCAGAAATCGTTGGTGAAGAACATTATAACTGTGCACAGCGAGTAAAGATTACACTTCAGCGCTACAAGGAACTTCAGGACATCATCGCCATTCTTGGTATGGATGAGCTTTCTGAAGAAGATAAATTGATTGTTCACCGCGCTCGTCGTGTTCAACGTTTCCTTTCTCAACCATTCCACGTGGCAGAGCAGTTTACGGGTATCCCAGGGGTATTGGTAGATATTCAAGATACGATTAAGGCATTTGATGCTATTTTGGACGGTAAGTATGACCAATATCCAGAAGCAGCTTTTAACTTAAAAGGTGGAATCGCAGACGTGGTAGCAGCCGGAGAGAAAATGCTCGCAGAAGCGAACGCTTAAAATTTAGAATCAGACACAATGCATTTAGAAATCATTACCCCTGAAACAAAAATCTTTAAAGGCGAGGCAAATGCTGTGTCGCTGCCTGGATTGGATGGATTTTTTCAGGTACTGAATGGACACGCGCCGATTATTTCAGGATTAAATAAAGGTTCGGTAAAGGTGGAAATGCCTGCGCCAATAGAGGTTGATGAAAAAATGGCACGTTGGATTCGAAAAGACACAACCGACCAAAATGTGATCCATATAGAAATTAATGGAGGCGTAATGGAAATGCTCAACGACAACATCATTGTTCTCGCTGAATAAAATGATAAATTTGTAAGGAAAGAGGGACATGGGAAACCATTTCCCTCTTTTTGTTAAGGTATGTTAAGCCTATAGACGCCAAATGAATGAAAATACGAATCTTTCATTATTTTCGTTAACTATTCCGCAAACGCATGGAAATTCTATCTAAAATTGACCTTCAGCGCACCCCTCAACATGTGGCAATCATCATGGACGGGAACGGCAGATGGGCCCAAAAACAAGGGCACATGCGGCTGTACGGACACAATTTTGGAGTTGAATCCGTTCGTGAAACGCTGAAAGCAGCCAAAGAACTGAAAATTGATTTTTTGACGCTCTATGCCTTTTCAACTGAAAATTGGAACCGTCCGAAAGAAGAAGTAGATGGATTGATGGATTTATTGGTGCGTTCCATATCTGGTGAAATTGAAGAATTGATGCGCAGCAATGTGCGATTAATGACTATTGGTAACATCGAAGGATTGCCAAAGACCTGCGTTGATGAACTTCAAGAAGCCGTTGACCGTACAAAAGACAATACTGGAATTCATTTGGTGTTGGCACTCAATTACAGTGCGCGGTGGGAAATAACCAATGCCGTGAAGCGTATCGCACAGCAAGTGAAAGATGCGGACATTTCTCCGGAGGATATTACGGATGTAATGATTGGCAAGCATCTAACAACACACGATATTCCTGATCCCGAATTGTTGATCCGCACAAGCGGTGAACACAGAGTAAGTAATTTTCTCCTTTGGCAGATCGCCTATACGGAGTTTCATTTCACCGAAGTGCTTTGGCCAGACTTCAAACGCGAAGACTTGTTTAAAGCCGTACTCGATTATCAATCACGAGAACGTAGATTTGGAATGGTCTCCGAACAATTAACTTGATACCTATGATCTTGCGACTGCTACCTGTTTTTATTTTTGCGCTCCTTTGTTCGGTTTCGAATGCACAACTTGTTGCACCAGATTCACTGAATGGCCCCGTTTCTCTTGGTGGTCCAGATATCAATTACCGAAGTCCGCAGCAATATGAAATTGGTCCAATTCGCGTCGAAGGTGCAGATAATTATGACCATCAAGCCATCAAACTCATCGCAGGATTGCGTCAAGGACAGAAAATTTATATCCCAGGTGACCAAATTTCAAAAGCCATAAAGAATCTGTGGGCAGAAGGTCTATTTTCTGATGTAGAGATTTTGGCCGATAAGGAAGTTGCCGGAGTGATATACTTGGTGATCAAAATTCAACCACGGCCAAAATTATCGCGCTTTAAATTTAAGGGAATCATCAAGCGTGAAGCAGATAAACTGCGTGAAGAAATTAGCTTGTTTTCAGGGAAAACAATCACTGAAAATTTAGTGTATCAGACGGAAAGTAAAATCAAAGGGTATTTTCGGGAGAAGAGCTTTTACGGCGTAACGGTGAAAATCAACCGTGTGGTGGATACGCTCATGAACAATTCGGAGATTTTCTTGATTGATATCAACAAGGGCGAAAGAATAGGCGTTAAAAAAATTAACATTGAAGGAAATGTGAGTGTGCCGGATTGGAAGTTGAAAATGGCCATGAAGGATACCAAAGAGAAGAAGTTGTGGAGATTCTTTAAACGGTCAAAATTCACTGAAGCGACTTACACCAAAGACAAGGACGCTATGCTTGCAAAGTTCAATGCAGTCGGATTGCGAGATGCGCACATTGAGTTTGACACAGTCTATTTAAAAGATTCAAAAAATCTAATGATCGATATCCGCATCAACGAAGGTGGAAAATACTATTTCGGGAATATCGATTGGATCGGAAACACTAAGTTTAGATCATCGTACCTTGACACGGTACTTGGAATCAAACGCGGCGATATCTTCAATAAATCTTTGATAGAGAAACGTTTGTTCATGAGTGAGGATGGCCGAGATATTTCTTCTTTGTACATGGACCGCGGCTATTTGTTCTTCCAGATTATTCCTGTAGAAACGAATGTCCAAGACAATCACATCAACTTCCAAATGCGCATCATCGAAGGAAAAGAAGCGAGAGTGCGCCGCATCATTATTCGCGGAAACTCGAAGACAAATGATAATGTTATTCGTCGGGAAATTCGCACCAAGCCGGGGGATTTATTCAACCGAAACGACATCATTCGTACCCAGCGCGAATTGGCACAGTTGGGCTTTTTCAATGAACAAGGATTCCAAGTAAATCCGATTCCAAATCCTTCGGATGGAACAGTAGATATTGAATATGTGGTCGAAGAAAAATCATCGGATCAGATAGAACTTTCAGGAGGTTATGGAGGCGCGGGTCCTACAGGAAATGGACGAATCATCGGTACACTAGGTCTTACATTCAACAACTTCTCAACACGCAACATCTTCAAGAAAGGTTCATGGTCACCACTCCCTGGTGGAGATGGTCAGCGTTTGTCGATCCGTGCGCAAACCAATGGGCGTTTTTACCAAGGGTACAACTTCTCATTTACTGAACCATGGCTAGGTGGTAAGAAGCCTAATTCCATGTCATTCTCCCTAAATCATACGGCTCTAGGAAATGGTTATTTGCCGTCGAATGATGCGTACACAGGGATTTCCATTACGGGAACATCGCTTGGATTTGGACGTCGTAAAAAATGGCCAGATGATTACTTTACTGCATATTATGAGCTGAGTTATCAGTACTATGAAGTGGTGGATGATTTGCGTTTCCCAATCTTTCCGAATGGCTATGCGAATGATATTGCTTTGAAATATGTACTGCAGCGAAGTTCAGTGAGTGCGCCAATTTATCCGCAAAGTGGGTCGAGCTTTACCTTCATGGCAAAAGGTACATTGCCCTATTCCTATTTTGACAACATCGATGATTATTCCGCCTTGACAAACCAAGAGCGTTACAAGTACCTGGAGTATTTTAAAATAAAATTCACAGGTGAATGGTTCTTGCCACTTACGGCGGATAAAAAACTGGTCTTGATGCCACGCTTTGGATTTGGATTCATGGGTGCTTACACAGCTGGTAAAGGAATCACGCCATTTGATCGATTTGCCTTGGGGGGAAGTGGTTTGACAGGTGTAAATCAGCTTGGAGGTCGCGAAATCATCGCCTTGAGAGGATATGATGATAATTCAATTTCATCATCTGCCAACGATCCGATTATTGCGAAATACACCTTAGAGCTACGTTACCCAATCTCCTTGAATCCATCAGCAACGTTCTATGCATTGCTTTTTGCTGAAGCTGGAAATACATTCCCTTCGATTGCGAAATTCAATCCATTCAATGTGAAACGTGCAGCTGGGGTCGGAATTCGTGTATTCCTTCCGATGTTTGGTATGCTTGGACTTGACTACGGAATTGGTTTCGATAAGTTGGATTCATGGTCTAGGGACTTTATGAACGCCAATGGTTCAGATGGTTCTGTTGATAAAAAAGGATTTTATCCGAAGTTGACATTTACGATTGGGATGAATCTAGGTGAACTTTAATCTTTGGAAGCGCACAATAAAATGATTATCTTCGGCGTTTCGCAGCAAAATTTACCGATGAAAAGTGTACTTCTTTCTTTCGTATTCGTACTTGGCACGTACTTTGCCTTTGCCCAAAAATATGCATACATAGATTC
>JBILBT010000245.1:0-4742 GCA_044353545.1 Crocinitomicaceae bacterium
AGACTATTTCTGACATGCTCCACAAGCTCGATCCGCACAGCAATTATATTCCCGCAAAGGACTTGAAGGCCATTAACGAGTCCATTGAAGGAAAATTCGGTGGTGTTGGTATTCGTTTCTTTCTCATTCGAGATACCATTTGCATCACAAACATCATTTCAGGATCACCGTCACAATCTGCTGGATTCAAAGCAGGAGACAAAATCGTTTCGATTGATGGGAAATCTGCCGTTGGAAAGAAAATTACCAATGAAAAGGTAATGAAAATGTTGAAGGGGACCGAGGGAACCACTGTTAAAGTGAAGGTCAAGCGTGGAAGAAAATACATCGAAAAAAGCATCGTTCGTGGATCTATTCCAATCGAATCTGTAGTGGCTGCATATATGATCAATTCAACAACAGGCTTCATTAAAATCGATCAATTCTCTGTTACTACAGCCATTGAATTTCACGAATCCGCACTGTACCTCAAGAAAAAAGGCATGAAACACCTCATCCTTGACCTACGAAATAATGGTGGAGGTGTACTCACCGCTGCGACAGATATTGCCGACGAATTTTTAAAAAACAATGTGCCGATGCTCATTACCAAAGGAAAGGAGCTTGGGAAGAAAACTTACCGCGCTACATCTGGTGGGATTTTAGAAAGCACTGGGGTTACCATTTTGATCAATGCCAACTCTGCATCAGCGAGTGAAATTCTTGCAGGGGCCATTCAAGACAACGACCGCGGGACCATTGTTGGGAGGCGATCTTTTGGGAAAGGACTCGTTCAGGAGGACATTAAACTTCGTGATGGCTCAGATCTTCGTTTGACTATCGCACGTTATTATACCCCAACGGGAAGATGCATTCAGCGGCCATACGATGAGGGGTATGACAAGTACATTGAAGCACAAGTGGATCGCTATGACAACGGTGAACTTTATGCGCCAGACAGCAGCTTATTTGTTGACTCTCTCAAATTCAGAACACCAAAGGGCAAAATCGTTTATGGCGGCGGTGGAATCATGCCAGATGTGTTTGTACCTTTCGATTCGACGGGATTCAACTGGTATTTTACCGAACTGAGATTCTCGCAAGCATTTACGGCATTCACCTTCGACTACGTCCAAGACAAACGCAACAAATGGTCATCCGTTGAGGACTATGCGAGGTCTTTTAAAGTAAGCGACGCCTTGATCTCTTCCTTTGTTCGTTATGCCGAAAAGGAAATGAAAATCAAGCAAAACACACAAGGACTTCTTGGATGTAAAACACTGATTGCCGAAACACTAAAGGCAGAAATTGCACGCCAACTTTGGACTGAACACGGTTACTTTCAAATCGTCAATGCCTACGACAACGAAGTTCAAAAAGCACTGAAGGTCAGAAGATAGCGATTAGTTTCTGATGATCTGAGCGGTAAATGGTTGACCGTTTACAGTCATTGAAACAAAGTAGATTCCTTTGCGCGCATCCGCACCAGAATCTGTAGTTCCATCCCACTCAATGGCAAAACCATTTGTTGCTTGGATTTCTGTGTTTTTCAACTGACGCATCAACTTCCCTTGGTAATCATAGATCGATACAGAAACCACATCCCCAGCTTTTGCATTCGCATAAACGATTTGTGTGGATGTACTAAATGGATTCGGGAAGGTCATCAAGGGACCCGCTTGAGCTGGAAGCAATTCATCGATTGACGCACTCATCAAGGCCTCCATGTCATAGTTCTCATCACCTGCCTGATAGACCATGTAGTGAAAGTATACAATGAACATTTCATCGGACGTATTCAATCCCGCTGTTACCGTAGCTCCTGAATTGTTGAGGTATTTCCCTGTTCCTTTGATGACAGTTCCAGGAGGTGTCTTTACAACATGTTTAAAGAAGTAGAAATCTTGCCAGTGGAAATCCCATTTAGGTATGTTGACATACTTCAAGGTATCGCCCGCAGGAGTCACACCATAGGACTTAATTGTTTTACCCAACAAGTGCATGTGTGGAAAGGCAGACAATACAGAAATCGTTGGATACGCTGCTGGTAAAGCAAATTGGGCATTCACCGTAGTTGTTTGGTTGTTCGGTAAAGCAAAATTCCAATTTTCAATGATTGGATCTGCTGTGACTTGACGCACGCCGGTTGTTCCTAATGGATAAAAATGGAAAATGACTTTTGTGCTATCATACTGTCCATAGGTTCCTGATGGATAGTGCATTCCAAAATAGATGTTTGATCCTGCAGCGATGTCAATTCCCAATTTCATTGGTGCCGATGTAGGTAAAACCATTGGTGTTGATCCCGGTGTGTAACCCGTAATTAATTTCGTTGTTGAATTCGCCGGACTTGCGCAGTTTCCTCCAATCGAATCTGTCACTTCTAATCCTGCTGGATCCACATAAATTAAAGCGTGATGCACAATTTGACGATTGCCTGGCACAATTTCGATGGCTTTAATCACCCGGTTTTGAGTTAGTCCTGATGGCACAGAAAAACACACATAATCGTCATTTGTGGAAGTTGCCTTACTCATGTACGTGGGCATCTGAACCGTCAAATCGCCATTGCCCAAAATCGTACTTGACGTATACACCGGCGCTGGTGGGGTGTTGGCAGCTACTCCTTCTGGGAACCCTGCTAAAATCCAATCCAAAATGATTGCTTTTTCTGCTGTGCTTAAAGAACGGTCGTGCACATATTGCTGATAATTGTTGTCTGGAGGCCACGGTGGCATGTGTCCTTGATTGACTGCATCATAGATCGCTGCCGACATCGGACTCACCTCATTATAAGACATGTATGATGTAGGCGCTATCCCGCCACTATGGTGACACTTTGTACATTTATTGAAGAAAATTTGTGCGACATCGCCGCTCCACGTTTGACCGAAAGCGGAAAATCCAGCCAAAAAGGAAACAAATAGTAGTGTATTTTTCATAGTTCAGTGCTTAATTCGTAATGCAAATTATAACAAATTTCAATAGGACTTATGCTTTCGCACGGAAAATGAGTGTTTTACGCGATGCGATATAAACCCCCACGAAGATAATCAGCATGTAAAAAATCTTTTGCCAGGTGATTGTCGCCGTGTAATCATCCGCAATGCCCATTGCTGTAAAAAGATACGCAAACAACATCACCTGAACAGGTTGGAAATAGATGTATGTGCTCGACACAGATGCACTTAAGTATTTCAATCCGAACATGGTTAGCAGGTAGGTCAAGAAGGTTACCCCTACAATGACATAGATGATTTTAAACCAAATAGAACGAGGAATATTGGACAGATTTGTCAGGAGCAATTCTCCCCATAAAGGTGGAAAAAGTAACACGAAAATGGCACCGATCGTAAACACCCAAGTGATGACGGTAAGGGGTGAATATTTCTGCATCAATGGTTTCGCCATGACAAGGTAGACAGCGTAACTCGCCGAATTTATGAAAAGCAACATATCTCCTTGTACAGAGTCCCCTTTCCCTGTTCCAGCAGTTAAAGTCAGCAAAATTGCTCCCGACGAACCAAGAAAAATTCCGATGGCTTGAGTCAGTGTAATTTTATCCTTCAAGAAGAAATACGAGAGAATGACCACGATAATCGGATTGAAGGCCATGATGATTCCAGAGTTAATCGCCGATGACAGATTGAGTCCATGAAAGAAACACAATTGGTTCAGAGCCACACCAAAGAATCCGCAGCCAATCAAACGCAGGTAATCTGACCGTTCAATTTTATTCCTACCATATAAAAGACAAACAATCCAAAACAGCGCGGTAGCACCTAGGGCCCGAAAAAGGATAAAGACATTTGGCGTGAGGTATTTGGGCATCACGCCTTTTGCCAATACATGACTAGCTCCGTAGAGGGTGTTGACTAGAAATAAAGACAGATGGGCAAGTAAACTTTTACTCAAAATGTGGTTAAGACTTTTGGAATGATTGAGCAGCAGCCTCCACTACCTTTGCCGTATTGCCAATAAAGATTTCTTCTCCATTGATCATAAACGGACGCTTCAAAAAGGTATATTCTTCCAACATCAAACGTCGGAAATCGGCTTCCGAAAGTGTTTGTTCATGCAATCCCATTGCGCGGTATTTCATGGCCTTCTTTGAAAAAAGCGCTTCATAAGAACCTGCTTTTTCCTTTAACCAATCGAGCGTATCTTCATCGATGTTCTGTTCCTTGATGTTTTGCAATTCAAGTCCATCGACAGGACCGATTTGTGTCAGGATGCGCTGGCACGTCGAACACGAGTTGAGCAGGTAGATTTTTTTCATCAGTTTCCTTGAAGGTATTCGTCATTGCGTTTGCGGTCCTCGTCTGTCCCTGGCGTATTGCAGCCTTTTGGCTTCTTTTCAAAAAGATAGGTAAACTTCACTTGGAATAAAATTGGGAGATAGTTTGAGTTGTAATACTTCAATGCGGCACAGCCTTTTCTCCAATCGTAAATGCCTAAAATGGGAAGTTGAACCCCCGGAACGAGCATACTTCGGCGATTGAGTTTGATGCCGAAACCGAGACTGTAATGCATTTGCGCCACCAAAGGAGAGTGGAAGGATTGACCGGCAGTGATATTAACCCCGTCATAAGATCTATTCTCAAGAAAACGAAAATCTACATTA
The DNA here is from genome assembly GCA_044353545.1 of Crocinitomicaceae bacterium. Taxonomy (GTDB): domain Bacteria; phylum Bacteroidota; class Bacteroidia; order Flavobacteriales_D; family Crocinitomicaceae; genus M0103. Next base: position 4,604 of record JBILBT010000245.1, read on the forward strand.
AACCCTAATCCATTATCAATGAAATATCGCTTTCCGATGTACACATTTTTATGCACGCTGAAACGGCCATTCACATATCCATTGTAAAACGAGCCCTTTCCGCTGCCAGTTGAAATGACCTCGCCGAGCGAATTATAAT
>JBILBT010000246.1:0-4698 GCA_044353545.1 Crocinitomicaceae bacterium
CCGAATCTCGATGTTTTATTTGAACGAAATGTAAATGCGGGGAGATTAACATTTACAACGGACTTAGAAAAGGGAATCAACGATGCTGAAATCATTTTCCTAGCGCTTCCAACTCCTCCAGGTGAGGATGGTTCGGCGGATTTGCGCTACATCCTCGGTGTTGCTGAACAACTTGGTAATTTACTTTCGGAGTACACCGTGATTGTCGACAAAAGTACGGTTCCTGTCGGAACAGCAGATAAAGTAAGAGCGGCGATTGCAAAAAACGCACGCTGCCAATTTGATGTGGTATCGAATCCTGAATTTTTGAGGGAGGGCTTTGCTGTAAGTGATTTTATGAAGCCAGACCGTGTCGTGATTGGCGCAAGTTCTGAACGTGCACGCAAGGTGATGGAGCAATTGTATAAGCCTTTCGTTCGACAAGGTAATCCAATCATCTTCATGGATGAACGTTCAGCGGAATTGACAAAATATGCGGCAAACTCCTTCTTGGCAACGAAGATTACTTTCATGAATGAGGTCGCGAATTTTTGTGAGTTGGTTGGGGCAGATGTAGATAAAGTGCGCATTGGGATTGGCTCGGATGACCGCATCGGAAAACGATTTTTATTTCCCGGAATCGGCTACGGTGGATCCTGCTTTCCAAAAGATGTGCAAGCACTCGTGAAGTCGGGTAAAGAAAATGATTTTGACTTTCGGATTCTGCAGGCCGTGATCGAAATTAATGATGACCAGAAGAAAGTGCTTTTGCCAAAAGTGAAAAATTATTTCCGAGGAAATCTTACAGGCAAGAAAATAGCCATTTGGGGACTGGCCTTTAAACCAGATACGGACGACATTCGCGAAGCACCAGCGTTGGAGATTATTCAAGACTTATTGAATCATGGGGCAAGCATTTCAAGTTATGATCCTGAGGCTATGCCAAATGTAAAGCAGCACTTTGGAGATTCGATTGAATTCTCCAGTTCGGAATACGACGCCTTGCATGCAGCAGATGCGCTTATCATTTGCACAGAATGGGGCATTTTTAGAAATCCTGATTTTGAACGTATGGCTGAAGTTATGAACGATAAAGTGATTTTTGATGGCCGTAATTTGTTCGATGTGGACGAAATGACTGAAAAAGGGTTCTATTACAATTCCATCGGAAGACGGACAATTAATTCATAATTCATGAAGGAACAAAAACGTATATTGATTACTGGAGCAGCAGGATTTTTAGGTTCCCACCTCTGTGATCGTTTTGTGAAAGATGGATACCATGTCATCGGTATGGACAATCTCATTACCGGTCGCCTTAAAAATATTGAACATCTCTTTAAGTTGGAGAATTTTGAATTCTACAACCACGATGTATCTAAGTTTATTCATGTGCCGGGCAAATTGGATTACATTCTCCATTTCGCTTCGCCAGCGAGTCCAATTGATTATTTAAAAATACCCATTCAAACCTTGAAGGTGGGGTCATTGGGAATCCACAATTGCTTGGGTTTAGCAAAACAAAAGGGTTCTCGTGTGCTAATCGCATCGACATCTGAAGTCTATGGCGATCCAGCGGTTCACCCTCAAAATGAAGATTATTGGGGGAATGTCAATCCCGTTGGACCTCGTGGAGTTTACGATGAAGCAAAGCGTTTCCAGGAAGCAATTACCATGGCTTATCACAATTACCATGGCTTGGAAACACGGATTATACGGATTTTCAATACCTATGGGCCACGCATGCGATTGAATGATGGACGTGCCTTGCCAGCGTTTGTTGGTCAGGCCTTGAGGGGAGAGGACATTACTGTTTTTGGCGATGGTTCGCAAACGCGTTCGTTCTGTTACATCGATGATTTGGTGGAAGGCATTGTTCGTTTGTTGCACAGTGATTATCACATGCCCGTGAATGTGGGAAATCCTGATGAAATATCTATTCGAGAGTTTGCGGAAGAAATTATTCAATTGACGGGTTCGGACCAGAAAATCGTTTACCAAGATTTACCTGTTGATGACCCAAAACAGCGTCAACCCGACATTACACGTGCGAAAGCATTATTAAACTGGGAGCCGAAGGTAAATCGTGCTGAAGGATTGAAGATTACCTACGACTATTTTAAGAGTTTAACCCAAGAAGAGTTGGAACAGACCGATCACAACGACTTCGACAAATACATTATTCGCTGATGGCTTATTTTGCACACGAAACAGCTGTGGTCGATGAAGGATGCAGCATCGGTGAGGGAACAAAAATCTGGCATTTTTCACACATCATGCCTGCTTGTGTGATTGGCGAGCGCTGCAACATAGGCCAAAATGTGGTGATTTCTCCAGATGTACATTTGGGAAATAATGTGAAAGTTCAAAACAACGTGTCCATCTACACAGGAGTGAATTGCGAGGATGATGTTTTCCTCGGACCATCCATGGTTTTTACCAATGTGATCAATCCTCGAAGTGCTGTAAATCGCCGCGAACAATACTCCAAAACACATGTGGGAAAAGGTGCAAGTATTGGCGCCAATGCGACCATCGTGTGTGGACATGATATAGGAGCTTTTGCATTCATCGGTGCAGGTGCGGTGGTAACGAAAACAGTTCTTGCTTATGCCCTCGTTGTTGGAAACCCTGCACGACAAATAGGTTGGGTAAGTGAATATGGACATCGTTTGTCGTTTGATGAGAACGGTCGTGCAAGCTGCCATGAAAGTGGCCAAGAATATGAAATAAAAGGAAGCGAAGTAATTCGGATTCGTTAATATATAAAGAGATTAAAAGAAGTATGGCAGCAGATAATAAAATACGATTTGTCGTGATTGGTGCCGGACACATTGGCAAACGTCATGCAGAAATGGTCCGTCGCGATGAGGAGGGTGAATTGGTAGCAATGGTCGATGTTCGCTCCAAAGAAGAATGTGGCGTTGCCGATTGGAACGTACCATTTTTCCACACCTTTGATGAGGTACTGTCTTCAGGATTGGACTTCGATGTGGTAAATGTCTGCACTCCAAATGGTTTTCATGCCGCGCAAAGTTTGGCAGCTCTCAAAGCGAAAAAGCATGTGGTGTGTGAAAAGCCAATGGGCTTGACAAAAGACAGTTGTGAAAAAGTGATTTTTAAGTCATTGCAGGTTTCGAAACAGGTCTTCTGTGTCATGCAAAACAGGTATTCTCCGCCATCTGTTTGGATCAAAGAGTTGATAGAAAAAGAAGTCTTGGGTGATATCTTCATGGTTCAGCTCAATTGCTATTGGAACCGTGACGAGCGCTATTACAAACAAGGAGGATGGAAAGGTACTGAAGATCTTGATGGAGGTACTTTGTTCACCCAATTTTCGCATTTTATCGACATCATGTACTGGCTTTTTGGCGATATCGACAACATTCAAGGAAAATTTGCAGACTTCACGCATAAAAATATAACAGATTTTGAAGATTCTGGATTTGTCAGTTTTGACTTCACAAATGGGGGCATGGGTAGCATCAATTATTCAACATCCGTAGCGACGCAAAACCTTGAAAGCTCGATTACTATCATCGGAAAAAAAGGAAGTGTAAAGATCGGAGGTCAGTACATGAATGAGGTCGAAATTTGCAACATTGAGGGCTATGAAATGCCTGAATTGGCACCAACAAATCCAGGAAATGATTACGGAGCATACAAAGGTTCCGCAGCAAACCATAACTTTGTCATCCGAAATGTCATTGAGACATTGAAGGGAAGAACTTCGGCTACTACAAATGCTTTAGAAGGATTGAAAGTCGTCGAGATTATTGAACGAATCTATAAAGTTAGAAATGAGCAATTTAATCTTTGATCAATTAATTCATAAGGAAACAAAGATCGCTGTAATCGGTCTTGGTTATGTTGGATTACCCATCGCATTGGAGTTTGCACGTAAAATTCAAGTGGTTGGATTTGACATCAACCAAGAGCGTGTGGACCTCATGAAGAACAACATTGACCCAAGTAATGAGCTTGAGTCATCTGCTTTTGAAGGGTGTGACATTACATTTACGTGTGATTTGAATGACTTACGCGATGTGACATTTTTTGTTGTGGCTGTTCCGACACCTATCGACGATGCCAATCTCCCAAATCTAAAGCCTTTGCTTGGTGCGAGTGCTACGGTTGGAAAGGTGTTGAAGAAAGGTGATTATGTCGTTTTTGAGTCAACGGTTTATCCGGGGTGTACAGAAGAGGATTGTATTCCTGTTCTTGAAGCCGAAAGTGGACTTAAATTCAGAGACGATTTCATGGTGGGATATTCTCCCGAGCGAATCAATCCAGGAGACAAAGAACACACACTTCGCAATGTGATTAAAGTGGTTTCTGGATGCTGTGATGTGTCTCTAGACCAAATTGCAAAAGTATATGAGTTGGTGGTAGATGCCGGAGTTCATCGCGCCCCTTCTATTAAAGTAGCTGAAGCTGCAAAAATCATTGAAAATACACAACGCGATGTCAACATTGCCTTGATCAATGAACTTTCTATTATTTTTAATAAGCTGAATATAAATACATTCGATGTCCTTGAAGCAGCGGGTACCAAATGGAATTTCTTGAAATTCTCCCCGGGACTTGTTGGAGGACATTGCATCGGTGTAGATCCATATTACCTGACACACAAAGCACAGTTGGCGGGGTATCATTCGAAAGTCATTACGAGTGGTCGTTATGTGAATGATTCCATGGGCTTTTACATCGCAAAGCAAA
>JBILBT010000375.1:0-4658 GCA_044353545.1 Crocinitomicaceae bacterium
GTTGTTTGCTGTAAACGAACCAATGCTGTTGCTGCCAGAAGCACCCAATCCAATGCTTGTTGTCGTGTTGGCCCAGTTGTAAGCTGTTCCTGTACCGTTGAACGTAATTACACTGCTCGACGCCCCTTTACATAGGGTGATGTCTGCTGTTGGATTCACTGCAGGAGTTGGGTTCACGGTATAGGTGAAACTTTGCGTGCTGCCGGAACATGCGACACTGTTGTTGGTGTAAATGGGTGTTACAATTACTGTAGATACAACAGGTAGAGTTGCAGTGTTTGCTGCATTGAAGACAGGAATGTCTCCTGTTCCACCAGCCGCCAATCCGATCGATGTGGTGTTGTTCGACCAAGAATATGAATTCGCAGACCCAGTAAATGTGACTGCATTTGTAGATGTGGCATTACACACGACTTGATCAAGGGGATCATTCACTTGTGGAGTTGGATTTACAGTGATGGTGTACACAGAACCCGCTCCCGGACAATTCACAAGTCCCGGTGTAGATGCTCCTGCCAAGAAGGTAATTGTAACTGGTACGGATGAAGTGTTTGATAAGGTATATGTAGGAATGCTAGTTCCCCCACTAAGTGTTGTCAGCCCGGTAATTGCAGCAGGTACACTCTGAATCGACCATGTAATAGTAGCACCTGGTGTTTGTGACGTTAATGTAACAGGAAGGGTATTTCCTCCTGCACAGATGGTTTGATTTGGTTGATTAAATTGTACTGCCGGAGAAGGATTAATGGTAATGGAGTAGGTGTTTGGTGTTCCAGTACAGGTAATTCCAGCATTTAAGAAGGAAGGTGTTACGGTAACCTGTGCTACAGCTGGGTTGGTAGAATTGTTTATCGCTGTAAAGGCTGAAACATTGCCTGTACCACTCGCTCCTAGGCCAATGCTTGTCGTGCTATTGATCCAACTGTAACTTGTCCCAGTTCCGGCGAAAACCGTCGTAGGCACCTGAGATCCATTACAAACGGTTTGATCGCTTGGGTCGGTGACCGTAGGAGTTGGATTCACTGTAATTGTAGCGTCTTGAGTAGATCCTGAACATGTTGTTCCCGCATTGGTAAATGTTGGCGTCACAACGATGGTTCCAGTAATGGGATTGCTCGTCGTATTTGTGGCGTTGAATGAGGAAATGTTTCCATTTCCTGTTGCATCTAAATTAATTGCTGGATTGCTGTTGGTCCAGTTAAATACCGTTCCTGCAATTGTTCCCGTAAAGGAAACGGCCGCTGTAGGCGCATTGTTGCAGACAATCTGATCTGTAGGATTACTTACTGTTGGTATCGGATTCACGGTAATGGTGAAGGCTTGTGCAGATCCAGGACATGTCGTACCAGCATTTGCAGCCGATGGAATCACTGAAATTGTTCCTGTTATTGGCGTACTACCAGCATTGGTTGTCGTGAACGCGGCGATATTCGTGTTTCCACTCGCTGAAAGATTGATGGCCGTATTGCTATTGGTCCAGGCATAGGTCGTTCCAGTGACATTAAAAGTGCTGCCAAAATTCACCGCTGTTGTAGGAGAGCCCACACACACCGTTTGATTGGCAATAGGGTTAACTGTCGGTGTTGGATTTACGGTAATCAGTGCATCTTGGGTTGACCCGACACACGTTACACCAGCATTCGTATAGGATGGCGTCACTACAAGTGTCCCTGTTATTGCTGCGTTTGTGTTATTGGTGGCATTGAATGAGAAAATGTTTCCATTTCCAGTTCCCGCCAAGTTAATTCCTGGGTTGGAATTGGCCCAATTGAATACTGTTCCAGTAACTGCCCCACTGAAAGAAATGGCTGCTGTAGCCGAATTGTTACATACGACTTGGTCAACTGGATTTGTCACTGTTGGGATTGGATTTACCGTTATCGTTAAAGATTGGGTAGCTCCCGAACAACTCGTTCCTGAATTTGTGTAGGATGGCGTTACAACGATATTTCCTGTAATTGGTGTATTTCCTGTATTTGTGGTTGTAAAAGGCGCGATATTTCCACTGCCTGAAGCAGATAGATTGATGGCTGTATTGCTATTCGTCCATGCGTATGTGGTCCCTGTTACGTTGAAAGCACTCGTAAAATTGATGGCATCCGTGGCTGTTCCCACACATTTTCCTTGACCGACCAGTGGATCAACCGTTGGTGTTGGGTTTACGGTAATTTGTAAGTCTTGGGTTGAACCGGTGCACGTTGTTCCTGCATTGGTAAATGATGGGGTAATGACAATGGTGCCAGAAATCGGTGCATTCGTGTTATTCGTGGCGTTAAAAGGAAGGATATTTCCGTTACCTGAAACACCAAGGTTAATCCCTGCGTTGGAATTTGTCCAAGCAAAAGAAGTACCGGCTACTGGTCCGTTGAAAGTCACCACGTTGGTACTTGCGTTGTTACAAACCACCTGGTCCGCAGGATTTGTCAAGGAAGGAATAGGGTTGACAGTAATGATAAAGGATTGTGGCGTGCCAACGCAGGTAACTCCAGCATTGATATAAGAAGGTGTTGCTGTAATTGTCCCTGATACAGGTCCATTTGTGGTGTTGATGCTTGCAAATGACGGAACAGTAGTGCTTCCTGAAGCCCCGAGGTTGATGGAGGTGTTGTTGTTTGTCCACGCAAATGTAGTACCGGCAACATTGAAGGTGCTGGCAAATGTCACCGCCGTTGTTGATGACCCTACACAAACTGTCTGATTGGAGATAGGATTTACTGTTGGCGTAGGATTTACAGTAATGATTACGTCCTGTGTGGGCCCAGTACATGTCAATCCTGCACTCGTGTAAATTGGTGTAACTACGATGGTTCCGGAAACGGGAGCATTCGTGTTATTTGTAGCGACAAAGGGCAAAACAGTGCTGCTTCCAGAGGCGCTTAAGTTGATCGCTGTAGTGTTGTTCGTCCAGTTAAAAGTTGTGCCTGGTATCGTCCCAGTGAATGCAATTGCTGTCGTTGTGGCATTGTTACACAAGACTTGGTCTGTAGGATTTGCAACTGTTGGAATAGGATTTACCGTAACGATGACCTGGTCTGTATTTGTACAACCTGTCGAGGTGTTTGTTCCAGTTACTGTATAGGTAGCGGTAGAGACAGGGATAAATGCCTGCTCGTTGGCATACCCATTCGACCAACTGTAAGTATTTCCCCCACTGGCTGTGAGCGTGACGGATGACCCAGAGCAAATCGTTTGATCCGCACCAGCGTTAATTGTTGGTAGAATGGCATCTACAGTTACCAATACGTTGTCGTTAGCAGTACAACCGCTGCTATTGTCAGTAGCTGTGAGCGTGTATGTCGTTGTCGTACTTGGATTGGCAATTGGATTGGCTACCGTTGAAGAAGATAGCCCTAATGTCGGCGTCCAAGCATATGACACTCCTGTAATCGGGGTCATTCCTATACCAAGTCCAGAGGCATTTACAGCACAGGTTTTCGTGAAATCGGCACCAGCATTCACGGATGGAATTTCAATATCTACTGTAACAAGAATTAAATCTGTCGCTGTACATCCATTTACTGTGTTGGTGGCTGTTAATGTGTAGGTTTGAGTACTTGTTGGATTGGCTACTGGATTGGAAATCGTGGTGGATGTTAATCCTGTAGCTGGGCTCCAAGAATAAGTTACTCCAGTAACCTCAACCATGCCAATCGGTAAACCATTCGGATTGATTAGGCATGTTTTATTGAAGTCAGTTCCAGCTAAAGCCGAAGGGGCGACTGTATTGACAGTAACTACAACATTGTCGCTCGCTGTGCATCCATCGGCAGTGTTTGTTGCAGTCAAAACATATGTTGTAGTGGTCGTCGGGTTGGCTGTAGGGTTAGAAGCATTTGGGTCGTTCAATCCTATTGCAGGTGTCCAACTGTAGGTGACTCCAGCAACGCTGGGCATACCAATGGCTTGTCCAGAAGTGTTTTGTGTACAGGTTGTTGTGAAGTCGGAACCGGCATTCGCCGTGGGAGTATTCGTGTTTACGGTAACGAGAACTTCATCGGTTGCCGAACATCCACTCGCAATGTTGGTCGTGGTCACCGTATAGGTTGTCGTGCTCGTTGGATTGGCAATCGGATTCGAAACATTGGTAAAGTTTAAGCCAGCAGCCGGTGACCATGAATAAGATAGGCCAGCGATTGAAGCGGTACCAACTGTTGCACCCAAGGCATTGGTGATACACGTTTTCGTGAAATCATTGCCCGCATTCGCAGTAGGCACTACCGTGTTGACAGTAACGAGCACCTGATCTGTCGCTGTACATCCGTTGACAGGGTTAGTCGCTATTAATGTATAGTTTGTTGTTGTCGTTGGTTGAGCTGTCGGATTCGAAACGGTCGTGCTGCTCAGCCCTGCACTAGGGGACCATGAATAGCTTGTTGTTCCAGAAGGAAGCCCTCCAATACTTGTTCCATTTGGATTGGACGTACAACTTACCGTGAGGTCTGGTCCTGCATTCGCTACGGGAGATGTAGTGTTGACGCTTACAACGATTTGATCTGTTCCGACACAGCCCGTTGCTGGATTTGTTGCGGTCAAGGTGTACGTTGTGGTCGCGCTCGGGTTGGCCGTAGGATTAGAGTTTGTTGCGGAAGAAAGGTCAGTGCTCGGCGACCAAGAATAATTGATTCCAGCAACCGAAGTCATACCAATGGCTAATCCAG
>JBILBT010000247.1:0-4652 GCA_044353545.1 Crocinitomicaceae bacterium
CGCCCCATTGGCTGACAATTGGATTGAACCACCCAAGTCAATGGTAGGGTTTGATGGCAGCACAGTTACTGCAGGTGCAGGATTGACTTGAACAGTTAAATTCGTTGAAGTGGCACAGAGCCCTGAGGAAGGTGTGAAGGTATAGCTTGTTGTTGCCGAAGAATTGATCGCAGGTGACCAAGTGCCTGTTACTCCATTGTTCGAAGTGGTTGGAAGTGTGAATGACTGTCCTTCACAAATGGCGTTAATCTGACTAAATGTTGGTGATGTCGGTGCATTTACTGCGACTGTCATGGTTGCCGGATTTGCGCACTGATTCGAATTCGGTGTAAACGTATACGTTGTGGTATTTGTCGTATTCACCAATGGCAACCAGTTTCCTGTTACTCCATTGCTCGAAGTTGTTGGAAGTGTGAATGTCTGTCCTTCACAAATAGGACTGATTTGAATAAATGTTGGCGTTGCAGCGGCATTCACAACGATAGTCATTGTTGTAGAATTTGCGCATTGCCCAGCATTGGGGGTGAAGGTATGGACAATGTTACCGGCAACAGCCGTTGAGACCATTCCAGGATTCCACGTGCCTGTGAATCCTTCGTTTGATGTTGTTGGCAACATGACTTGAATCAAGATCTCATTCTGGCAATAGGGTCCCCACGTGGTGAATGTTGGCGTGGTTGACGGATTGACATTGACTGTCATCGCAGTAGGACTCGCACATTGTCCTGCGGCCGGAATAAATGTGTAGGTTGTTGTTGCTGAGTTATTTATTGCTGGCGACCAAGCTCCTGTTATTCCATTGTTGGAAGTTGCAGGAAGAGTGAAATTTCCACCTGAGCAGATCGGTGCTACTTGGGTAAAGGATGGCGAGACAGGATTTGCACATGGATTGGCATTGGGTGGCAGGATGCAGCAGTTTCCTCCAGCTGAAACATTGACCGTTTGATTGATCCAGCAGTTGTATTGCGTTTGGTGAAAACGCAAGGTTCCACCTGTTGCATTCAAAAAATAATAGACAACCTCATCGGGTGTATTGCCACCGCCAGCATTTGTCAAGGTATCGCAGAGTCCAGCAACGCCGAGCATCCCACCTCCCCAAGGTCCGGAGCCATTTCCATGCGCGGGTGTATAGCCCACTGACGGGGGATTCATCGCTGGATTTATTGTTGTGATCCCCGCAGGAACACCGGTTATTGTCGTTGGATAATTGCCTAAACTGCAATTGTTGTTGTTTTGTGATGAATTGAATCCTGCGTAAATCACCTGGGTGATATTGCCGACAAACGGTCCGGTGAAAGTCACTTGAATGGGCTCATAGGTGCATATCCCAACCTTCAAATTCGGAATGTTCTGATCTACATTGATGGTCAGAATTCCGCCGTCGTAATTGGAATAAATGATCAAGTTCCCCGAAGGATTGCAGATTTGGGCTATTCCTTTCAAAGACAAAAAGAAAAAGGCAAGAACTAAAAAACTACGATTTTTCATGACAAATCAAAAAGTACAGTATAAAAATAATGTCAAAAGGCATTCATTCAACCAATTGGACAAAACTTAACACTTATAAATTCCCCAGCGCCTTTTTATGGTTTAATGCAGATTTAAGGGCTTGTTCTGTAGCATTCAACAAGTTCTTCATGATGCTCGTATATTCTGCGTTGAGTTTTGCCAAATCCGCACTTGAAGCAGCACCAAGGGCAACCTTTTCGATCATGCTTTTTTCACGCAGTCGATAGGCCTCCAATTCTTTGGCACGCAACTTCATTTCGAATTGTGCCAGGCGATAGTTGTTTTGACTTTCGATGATTTCGCTTTGAGCTTGGTGCTCCAAATCACTCAATCGTGCCTTGCTTTTATCCGCTTCCAACTGTGCAATTTTTGTCGCTTGCATGCGGAAACCTCCTTGGAAAATACTCAATTTCAATTCTACTCCCACATACGAATAGGCATACCAAGGATTGGCACTCATCAAGTCAAAGGTCTGACGAAAAGCCTGCGTTGCGATGCGGCCGTTTAGGTTTAAGGTGGGTAAATAATTCCATTTCGCCACTTTAGAAATTTGCAACAATTCAGCTGCCGTTTGTTGTTGGAGGCGAATGTCAGAACGGTTTGAGATGTCGTTATCGTTAGTCGTAGTGATCAAACTAGAGAACAATAATTCTCCACTTTGTGTGTAGAGGTCATTGTCTAATTTTCCCGTGAAACGTTCAATTTTTGCGATTGTATTGACCTCTTGAATGAAATTGAGTTCTCTATTGTATTGGCTCAATTCAACATCTATTTTTGCCTGTTCGACATCTATTTCTGTAGCAGTGCCTTGAGCCAATTTCTGAGATAATGCCTCCAGAATCTCTTTTTTCGCCTGCTCTTGTTCACGGTAAATGAGTCCCAAGGATTGGAGCGTTGACAATTCAAAGTAGAGCGTCGAAATGTCGTAGGTCAACTGTTGTTTTCGGCTTTCCAAATCGATCATTGCCTTCGTGCGTTTCATTCCTGTCAATTTTCTGTTGGCCAAGGCGCTTGCATTGAAAAGTGGCATTGAACCATCAAAAGCTAGATTGGCATTCCATGGTGTACCTTGCAACAAGCGTTTGTAGCCACCATCTGTTCCACCAAATGCGCTCGTTGGGAGGATGAAAGACTGTTGTTTTACATTGTAGCGCGTATCGAAACTCATGTCCAACTTCGGCAACAGCGCAGAAAGTGACTGAGCGTGCTGCAGTTGGTAAATCTGAGAATCCATTTGAGCAATGGAATACAAAGGATCGTTCTTCAGTGCTACATTCACCAATTGATCAATCGTGTACGTCGCTTCAGGCGTTTGCTGAGCGAAGGATACCGACGTGGCAAAAAGCAGGGTAAAAAGCAGAATATATTTCATCATATTTTTAAGTTCTAAACACGGATGCTGGTTCCAATTTGGCAATGCGACGAATGGCAAATAAGGTTCCTGAAATGGAAATCACTGCGGTAATCACGAAGAATGCAAATTTGACCACAGGTGGGAACGAGAACAAAGTCCCGGCATTGGCAATTCCATTTCTAAATCCTTCAATAAGTGCATATCCAATCATGAAGCCAACGATGGCATACAACATGGCTTGCATTAAAATCAATTTCCGAATGTATCCGTTTGTTGCACCAATCGCTTTGAGGGTTCCGTAATCTTTGATGCGGTCAATGGCTGCGGAGTAAAGCGTCAAACCGATGATGATAAACCCTGAGATCAAGGCGAAGATGATCAAGGTGCCAAAGGAGAATGCGATCCCGCTGGATTTCAACACCGTTAGAATCGTTTGATTTTTGAACTCTTTTGGCATCCATGCCTTTACACCGGGGATATTTGCGTTGATGTAATTCACTACCTCTTGCATGTTTTTGTCTTGATCGACTTTCACCAAGAATGCGGATGTTTTATTCACAGGAACGTTTCCGAGAAAACGCGCTCGTGCAATCGTCGTGTAGGAAATCAATCCGCCACCGAACGAACGCGCACCTTTGGTTACTGCGGCAATATATACCTGCTTTCCATTGATTTCGAAATAATTTCCTTTTTCTGGTTTACCCAATGCTTTGCCATCGAAAAAATCGACCGATACCGCTCCATCTGGAATTAGGTCTTGTGCCTCACCGTCGAAGATGATTCCTTCTTGAATCCCATTAAATTCGGGCAATTCAACACCCACAACGCTCATTCCTGCTGATGTTCCATCATTGAAGCGTGCAGCTCCGGCTGAAATAACCAATTGATGGGCTTTGGCAACGTGGGGTAAACTTTCTATTTCGTAGCCCAAGCGCACATCGATCGGTGCCAAGGCATTTACGTTTTCTGTTTTATTGTCGGTCACCCACACATAGCCGTCATTTACCCGCACGTAATAACACATAGCATTCGTCAGGAATGTGAATATTCCTGTTTGCTGGCCAATCAAGAAGATGGAAATGATCACCCCGAAAAGCGCACCAACGCTCTTTGGTTTATCAAACTTCATGAATTTTAGTGCGGTAAAGAGCAGCTGCATTGTTTACAGTTTAATGATGCATTCCACGCGGCTTCCAATCAACACAGCAGAAGGATTTTCTACCCTCACTCGTACTTCACGCACGCGTCGGTCTTCCAGATTGTCTGCACGATCACTGAAGATGGATTTCTTCGATAAGTAAGGCGCGCAATACACAACTGTTCCTGAGGTAAGTACTTGCTTCGTTCCTTGAAGATTGATTGAAACGCGTTGTCCCTTTTTCACTTTCAAAGCATACAATTCATCCACTTCCGTTATGGCAATCAATCCTCCTGCGGGTGCAAAATCACCAAGTTTTGTTCCAGCGCCTATGGCTTGTCCTAGTTTGATGTCCCAGTTGAGCATCATTCCATCTGCTGGGGCGTAAATGCGTTTTTTGTCGCGCATCTTGCTGATGTAGTTCGTTTCCGCACTTACTTCGTTTACCCCAGATTTCGCTTCTTGCAAATCTGCTTGTGCAATGATGAGATCTGCGCGTAAATTGTTGTAAGCCGTCTCAGAATCCGTCGCAGCTTTTTCCGTTCCAGCTTTCGCGTCAGCCAATGAACGGTCTCTTTTGCGTTCTACATCTGCTGCTTCTAGTTTAATTTTGATGGCTTCCACTTTCGCCTGTAGACTATTCACGCGTTG
>JBILBT010000248.1:0-4637 GCA_044353545.1 Crocinitomicaceae bacterium
TCCCTCTGTTTTTCCATTACTCGATACCTCTACAATATCACCCACTCGGACATTCCCTTCAACCAGGAGTACTATGCCAGCAAACATGTCCTTGAATACATCTTGAAGTCCGAGTCCAAGTCCAACGAAGATACCGAGTGATCCTGTGATCAACAACGAAAGGTCAAGCTCTAGCGCTTGTAAACTGGTAAGGAACGCGAAGATGTAAATAATGTATTTTGCAATCTGCACATACACAAATTCGGTAGCGGGGTTGAAATCAGGCTTTCTGCGTAAACGCTTGCTGATGTATAATTTGACAACGTTGAGGATGATTCTCGCGAAAAAGAAAATCGTGATAATCGAAAGGATATGGTAGAAACTTAGTGTAAACTTCTTCGACTCTATGAGTTTGAAGTTCAGGAAGTCACCAAAAGTGACGTCCTCATTATTGAAATTAAAGGTAAGCACAGAGATGTACACCGCCACGATGTATACACTCTGACTTAGAAGTCTCAGCCACGTGACATTTCTTCCTTCGACGCGGATGTTGGCATTTTGCAAATAGCGTTTCAAGCTTCGATGAATAACTCTTCTCAGAATCATCGCCACAAAAAAGATGATTGCGAGGAAGATGATATTCCAAAAGCAAACAGCGTATGGACCAAGATTGAAAATTGTCTTACTTAACATCTTATCTCAAAATTATTCGTCCCAGTTTTTCAGAAAATGCCAATTTAATTTTTTCTAGGAGGATTTGCTCAGCAATTAAATCTTGCATATCGTTGAACTCAAGTTCTACTTCAGACGAAAGTTTGACCCGAATTTCATCGATTCGTTGTTCAATTTTTGCAGCTTTAAAGCTGTATATGGCATTCATCACCGCCTCATTTAGCTTGTCCGACTCTGAACGCGTGTGAATGTTGTACTTGTTGATCCAATGTGCGCTGAGTTCATGGTCCGACGATTCGATGTCCGTAACGTATCGCACAATATCTTGGTCTTCCAAGTGCTTGAAATAGCTCGTTTTTAACAATGTGTTTTCGGTCAATCCTTCGCGAAAAAGTCGATAAATGGTTTCGAAAAGCGGGGTAGTGAAGGTCAAGCCATCTTTGTCGAGTTCATGGCAAATCAATTCGACAACACTCGTCTCAAGCATAGATTTTTCACCTTGTTCATTCATGTGCTCGATCTGAACGAGTCGCGTTCCGAACTTGACGAGGAGGCGAACCAAACCATGTTCGTCGCGGTAAATATCATTTCTATCCTTGTTGGGACGCAGGTCTGTGAGTTGCTCAGCTTCTTTCGGGCTGGTGATCTCACGAAGCTCGGGCTGCTCCAATTGCTGGGAAACAACATTCTTTCGAAGCTTCATCAATTCACCCGCAACAACTTGTTCGCTGATGCCAAATCGCGTTGAGATCTGCTGCATGTATACCGTTCGGGTAATTTGATCAGGAATCAATGCAACAGAATGCGCAATGTCTTTAATCAGTTCAGCCAGTTTTATCGGATCTTTTTCACCTTCTTTTAAGAGAATGTCTGATTTGAAGGAAATGAAATCCTGAGTATGTTCTTTGATGTAGGTTTCAAGCTCTTCTGTACTCGCCTTTTTCGAGTAAGAATCAGGATCTTCACCGTCCGGAAAAAGCACAACCTTGACATTCAAGCCTTCTTCGAGAATTAAGTCAATCCCGCGGAATGAGGCCTTGATTCCCGCGGCATCACCATCGTACAAGATTGTAACATTGTTGGTGTAGCGACGAATGAGTTTGATTTGATCTTTCGTCAGGGATGTCCCAGAGGAGGATACAACATTCTGAATCCCTGCTTGGTACATGCTGATGACATCCGTGTATCCCTCACACAAAAAACAGTTGTCGTACTTGATGATATCTCCCTTGGAAAAGTACAAACCGTATAAGATTTCACTCTTGTTGTAGATTGGACTCTCGGGAGAGTTAAAGTATTTGGCAATTTTTTTATCCGTGAATAAAGTTCTTCCGCCAAAGCCAAGTACCCGACCAGAAACACTGTGGATCGGAAACATAACCCGGCCACGGAAAAAGTCAAAGCGACGATCATCCTTAGATTTTACGAGCCCCACTTTTTCAAGGTATTCTAACTTGTATCCTTTTGCTAATGATGCTTTTGTAAAATCATCCCCACTGTTTAGGCAATACCCAAGTTGAAATTTTTCAATGATGTCTTTTCGGAACCCGCGCTCCTCGAAGTAGGATAGGGCAATGGCATTTCCTTCTTCCGACGTGTGCAAGCGCTCTTTGAAGTGGTCTTTGGCAAATTCATTGATGATAAAAAGACTTTCTCGTTCAGTCGTGGCTGCAATTTGTTCTGCCGATTCTGGGGCGTCTTCAGGAATTTGAATGCCATACTTATCGGCAAGCCAGCGAATGGCTTCAGGAAAAGAAAAATGTTCCTTCTCCATGATGAAAGTCACGACTGTACCACCTTTGCTTGTTGAGAAACATTTGAAAATTTGCTTTGCCGGCGACACAACGAAGGAAGGGGTTTTCTCATCTGTAAAAGGACTCAATCCTTTGAGGTTCGATCCCGCACGCTTCAGGTTCACAAACTCACCGATCACTTCTTCGATCCGTGCCGTTTGCATAACCTCATCGACAATATGTGGTGGAATTTTAGACATTGATTATTCTACCGGATATCCAAAATCTTTTTCATCTGTGACATTTCCTTTTTCATCATATGTGGTCCAAACGCCTACAGTCTTATCATTTTGATATTCTCCTCGGTAGTGAATTCCACCATTTGGGTATTTTACGATGGTAAATCCTTCTCTAATTCCATTTTCGTACATCGTCGTGGAAAGCTCAACGCCATTCTCTGAGTAAAAAACCCACCGTCCAGATCGCTTTTTTGCTTTCGTCATCCCACCTTTAAACTTGATGTGTTTTTTTCCTGGATACCATTCTGTATAAATCCCATCCTTCACTTCAACCAAGACTTCCTTTTTTTGAGGCTCCGTTGTTTCATCGGTTTCTTCTCCGTTTCCACAAGCCGTTAATACAAAAAAGAAAAGGATACCAAGGGTGATTAATTTATACATTGTTCGTCTTATTTTTCACGTGTTGTAGTGTATTCTACAAGTCCAATCAACGAATTTTTCGCTTCGGATTCAGGTATGTCAGTCAGTAAATCGAGCGCTTTAGCTTTCAATTCCAACATTTTCGTATGCGCATACTCAATGCCGCCATATTGGATGACCAATTCAACAGCACGTCGTACTTGCTTTGTTTTTTCGTTTTTATTTTTCACAATATTGATCAACTCTTTACGCACCTCTTTTGGTGCTGTATTGAGTGTGTAAATCAATGGCAATGTCATTTTTCGTTCGCGAATATCAAGCCCTGTAGGTTTCCCAATCTTTCCTGATGTTCCGTAATCGAAGATGTCGTCCTTGATTTGAAAGGCCAAACCAACCAACTCTCCGAAGTTGCGCATGCGCTCACTCATGTCCTCTCGGTCGACGGAAATTGCACCCGCCTCACAACACGTTGCGATTAACGAAGCGGTTTTTTGACGGATCACTTCAAAATAGATTTCTTCCGTAATGTCAAGTCGTCGGGCTTTTTCAATTTGCAATAGCTCACCCTCACTCATCTCCCGCACTGCGCGGGCAACCACTTCGAGCAATCGTACATTTTTCTTCTCAATCGACAGTAACAATACGCGCGAGAGCATGTAATCTCCCACAAGGACTGCAATTTTATTTTTCCACAAGGCATTTACAGAGAAAAATCCTCGGCGTTCATTGGCATCATCGACCACATCGTCATGCACCAAAGTCGCGGTGTGCAGCAATTCAACGAGAGAAGCAGCATCATACGAACGGTCGTTCATTTCACCCAACATCTTTGCGGTTAGGAAGATAAACATCGGGCGCATTTGCTTGCCTTTACGGCGAATGATGTAGTGGGTAATCTTATCGAGAAGAGGTACTTTGGACTTCATGCTTTGACGAAAACGCACTTCAAATTCAGCCATTTCTGACTGTATAGGGTACATTATTTCATCGACAGTTTGCATGGAAACAAATATAATGAAAAGACAAGAGACCTGAAGATTTCAAGATATTAAGATATTAAGATTTCAAGATATTAAGACAAGAGCATGGGCTGAGGTTCTCAAAGCCACAAAGGACCGCTGTGCTGAAAGACAAATAGACTTCAAGATATTAAGATTTTAAGACGACAAGACTTAACCAATCTTCGAAGTGTTCAGAAATCTGTCGTGCTAGATGAATTCATTAAATTCCTGATAAGGATTCCGCCGCGGCGGACGAAGCAATCAAATTTTAAATTATTCGTAATCATTGTTGTCCGACTAAAACTTTAGTGAACTTGTCTGGTATTGACACCTGCGTTATAGCTTAGGAAGCATGTATAAACCACCCCTTGCCTCTCCACGAGGGGATTTTTATTTTTTTCTTACTGATTGTCAACTCATTAAATATTCATAATTCGTAATCATTGTTGTTTTACTAAATCCACCTTCATGTTTAATTCAATCGGTGTTACTCTGGTTTATGGGCCAAAGGTCTGAAATATCGAACTTTTTGAGGGATTTACAAGAGATTGGTGAAGTGTGAGGTTGAGTGTGAGAGCGAAGAAAAACTAGAG
>JBILBT010000249.1:0-4605 GCA_044353545.1 Crocinitomicaceae bacterium
CCATAGTTGCCTACCTATATTATGAGTTTTATCAGAATCGAAGCAATAGTAAATACAATATAGATTCGGCATACTACTTCTTTAACATGGCATATGACGATCTTGCACATCAAGATCTCAAAACAAAAGAAAAAATATTGGAGGAGTTCTCTTTTGGAGAGGTGAATATGGAAGTTCAAAGAAAGTCAATCATTGAATTGGCATTTGAGGACGCTAATAAACAAAAGTCATTATTGTCATTTAATCATTTCATTTTTAAGTATGGCGAGAATCATTTAACAGACAAGGCAAAATTAGAAATAGACAATATACTCTATGATAATGTAATTAAGCATAATTCAATTGATTCACTTTATTTGTTCAAAAGAAAATATCCAAAGTCTCAATACCTATTAGATGTTGATGAGCAAATTGTCACTTTAAAATTTGAAAATTGTAAAAAATCTGAATCATTAGATTGTTTAAAGGGGATTAAAACTGAATTTCCAAAGACCAAGCAACTTCAAGATATTGATAAATCAATAGGTGAAATTTCAGAACGAATAGCCACTAATAGATTCGAGAAATGTAAGTTGACGAAGTCTATCCAGTGTTTAGATGAAATTATTGCTGATTATCCAAAAACAGAAGTTGTCAAGTTAATCAAAGAGGAAAAAGATAAAATACTCTTTGAGAGCCATTGTAATTCAAAGAATTTAGATTCAATTTATTTGTTCATCAACACGTATAAAAAATCTGCGTTTAAAGATCAAGCAAATTTGGTTTTCAAAAAGGTAATAGAAGACAGTATTTCGAGATTAAGTTCAACCAGCATTTCAGAGAATTGGGATCTCATTGAGTCCGATTTTTATTTGAAGTATAAATTTTTGGTGGATTCTTATCTTGCAGATGATGTTGTTAAAACGAATTTTGAAAATTTATTGTTCAGTTCATTAAACGCTCAAAGCAGTAAAAGTAGACTTGATTGGTTTAACAAGGAATTTCCAAATAGTAAGCACAAAACTGAGTTGACTAATTTGGAAAAGCAAATTTTAATGAATGAGAATGTTGGATTTATCAAAGGCCAGAATGGTAAATTCGGTTTAGTAAATATGACTACTGGAGTTTTTCTAGTAGACTATTTTTTTGATGATGTTTATGAGTTCAGCAATGGATTAGCTGCGGTTCAGTTATATGGTTTATGGGGCTACATTAATAAAAAAGGAGAAACAATTATTCCATTTGTATACAACAAAGCACGAAGCTTTAAAAATAATATGGCCGGTGTTGAGCAGAATGGACTCTGGTTTTTTATAAATAAAACTGGGGTACGAATAAGTAAAAATGAATATTTATTCATTGGTGACTTCGATTCAGAATTTGTAAATGTCCAACCACTTACAGGTGCTTGGTTTTATATCGATAGAAATGAGAAAATTGTTAGTCCACAATCATACTATTACGCCTCTTCTTTCACAAATGGACTAGCGGCAGTATTGATCAATGAACGTGAGAGATTATTCATAAATAAGAAATTTGAAGATGTTAAAAACGCAACTTCGTGGGACCATTATAATAATTATGCACGACTAGATCATATTCCTCAGAATATTGTCAGTTTTGAATACAGCGATCGAAGGAAAGAGTATATATTGAATCGTCATATTTTTTATAATCCGGATGTAAATGAAACATTCGCTAATGTTAATGCTTCTGCGGCGGACTTTAGTGAGAATGAATTGATGTTTGATTTTTCAGGTACATATTTGGTTGATGGCAATAATATCATAAACTATAATGGAACCTATGAATTAAAAGACGCAGAATACTTGCGTTTTTATAGCCCATTATCAGGGATACAAAATTCATTTTTTTCAATCTCTGAAATGGGTACTGATGTTATGTTTAAATTGTCGGGTTCAGAAAGGCATCCAATTGGAGATGGCTCAATCTATGATCAGATTGACTATAAGTCTAAAATTCCTTTGAATAAGTTCAGAGGAGGTCAGTTAGGTTTGGTCTCATTCAATAAAAACAATGCTGTAATAAGAAAAGAAACAGGTGAAGGAATTGTATTGGCTAATGGGGTTTTATTCAATAATCATTGCTCATTTAGTTCTGTAACTCCATTCTTAGCAGGAAGGTCTGTAGTCGGTTCAACAGCTGGATATTTTTTAATGGATTCTACTGGACAAAAATGCAGCAAGATATATTCGACAATAAATAGACTAAACGAAAATTTATTTATAGTGTCAGATAAAGGAAGTTCAAAGTACTATCTAATGAATATTAAAGAACAAATTCTTTCAGCTAACTATGACCATATAGATGCGAAAATTGTAAGAAACACACTTCTGGTTTTTAATAAAAATGGATATAAAAACTCATCAGAATTACGTCTTTATGGATTGATAGACATTAACGGGAAAGTTCTAGTTCCTTTGATATATGATAATTTCATTTCTACAATTAACAATTTGGTTTTTGGACAATGCCCTTCCGGATGTAATTCGCCTAGTGTTTTTGATATCTTTAACTTCAATGGAACGAAAATTAAAACACTTAATGGATATTATTATTTAAATCAAGCCAACTCGTCTGGCTTAAAGTTTACAAAGAGCCATTATGATCATACCAAACCTAGAAGTGATTACAATCAAATTATTGATGATGTATATTATCTACCTAACTATTAGAAAGTAAAGTGTTAAAATTTTGTGTTCTGATATCGTTTTTCCGTTCTATTTCCCTAGGTTTGGCTCAAGAGGGCGTTGAACTCGACAGTGCATTGAACTACTTTTCATCAAGTGGGATCAAATATTTTGAACTACCCACATACAAAAAAACAATTTTGGGTGATGGCAAGTTGAGTATAATGAAGTTCAACCCTGAATGTTTCGATTTTCAACTTATTTGTGCATCTCAGACAAAGATTAATAAAACAGCACCAGAGTGGATAGATTCGTTAGGCTTAAATATTATTTTCAATGCGGGGATGTATAACGTGCGAAATGAAATTTCCCATAAGTATTACATGAGCAATTTCGAACATGGTAATAACCCTATTTTAAACTCTAGTGTGAATGGAATAATTGCCTTTAATCCAGTGAATGATTCATTGCCAAAATTTCAATTATTCGATTTGACGTTAGATGATTGGTCTGATATTAAAAATTCTTATAATTCTTTGATTCAAGGTCAGCGAATGATTGATTGCAATGGAAATCCTGTCTTTTGGAATAATCGTGTGCAATATTGCAGTATGATTCTTTTGGCACAAGACAAAGAAAACAATCTGTACATCATTTTTTCAAGGTCGCCATTTACTCAGAATCAAATGATCGAGAATTTATTGGAACTACCTTTCGAATTGATAAATGCAATATATCTTGAAGGGGGGTCTCGTGCAAATTTCGTTGTTTCAACCAAAGATTTGAACATTCAAAAGGTTGGAAGCTATGTATCGAATTACAATCCAAACGATGATAATGAGACGTTCTTTTCTTTTCCCAATTTTATTGGAATGAAACAAGTGAGATTTTAAATGATGAGATTAAATAGATATAGGTCAAGTGGTTAATGAATATCTTATGAGTGAACAATGTAAAATCCCATTTAGGAAATTTAATAAAAAAGGAAAGTCAAAATGGCAGTTTTACGACATTGAGAGTGATTCCGTTTTCGGGGATACGTATAAAAGTTATAATGGAATTTTAAAGGAAATTAGAAAAGGAGGGTTCCAACTAAAAATATTAAATAATGAAAGCAAACGAATTACAGATAAATAACTTCTTACAAACACCTACAGTTCAGTTTGTAATACCTGTTTACCAAAGAAATTACGATTGGACAACGCACCAATGTGGTGATCTATTAAACGATATTATTTCTGTTGAACAAGACAACAGAGGTACACATTTCATTGGGAGTATAGTGTTCATTCACGAGGGCACATACAGCACCAGTGAGGTCAAGGAACTGGTTATAATAGATGGTCAACAACGCCTCACCACAATCAATATTATGTATGTAGCCTTGTATCGTTTTGCTAAAGAAAAGAATATGATCCAACAAGCAGAAATGCTTTACAATATGTTCTTAACCAATCAATATGTCCAGCACGAATCAAGTAAACTCAAACTCAAACAAACCGACAACAATGCCATTGCATTTAAAGCAATTTTGAACGGTACAGAAAATGAGTTAGACAAATACTCCAATGTAAAAGAGAACTATAGCTACTTCAAAACACAAATTACCGAGGAGAATTTCACAACCATTTTAAATGGATTGAAGAGATTAATCTTTGTTGAAATTTCTTTGGAGCGTGATAAAGATGATCCACAACGTATATTTGAAAGTCTGAACTCTACTGGCCTTGATTTATCTCAATCTGACCTAATCCGCAATTTCATTCTAATGGATTTAGAGCCAAAGGACCAGAATAAAATTTATGACCAAATATGGAATCCAATTGAAGAAAATGCTCGTGATTTAATCCGTCAAAAATCAATGGTCTCTGATTATATTAGAGATTACTTAACATTGAAAACAAAACGTATTCCAAACAAGGGGAAGGTTTACGAAGAGTTTAAAAAATTATACATCAATAAAAAAGATGATTCC
>JBILBT010000044.1:0-14394 GCA_044353545.1 Crocinitomicaceae bacterium
ATTTTTCACCCCACAAGCATCAATTTTAGAAGATCCTGTAACAGGTTCAGCACATTGCTCTTTAATTCCATTTTGGGCGAAAAGACTAAATAAAAAAGAACTTTATGCCCAACAAGTTTCAGAACGACTGGGCAAGTTG
Source organism: Crocinitomicaceae bacterium (assembly GCA_044353545.1). Classification (GTDB taxonomy): domain Bacteria; phylum Bacteroidota; class Bacteroidia; order Flavobacteriales_D; family Crocinitomicaceae; genus M0103. The sequence goes on from JBILBT010000044.1 coordinate 140, forward strand.
TACTGTGAAGACAAAGGAGACCGAGTAATTATTAGCGGAACCGCAAAAACGTATTCAATTGGAGAATTTTGGACGGAGTAAACTATGGCTAACAGCTGTTTAGCAGTTTCGGCTGACGTGTTTTTGTGAAACATTTGTGCACGGTTCAAAGTCATTGATTCTATTGAACTTTTGTACTGAAAATCATTTCCTCTTGCGCAATAGCGTTTTATCTTAGGCAAGGGATCATTTTTGCCGACATTTTTTTGAATCGTATGCATTGGTATCAGTTCACCTGTGTCAACTTACCAAGTTGCAAATCAACCCACCACTCAAAGTCGAAATAAAGTACTGTATTTGCTCTCCAAGTATGGGACAATTGATCTTTGAGTTCAGACCGAAAATTGGTCAATAGCGCAATTTTTTCACCCTTGTTTTTATTGGGCCAATGAATAAAATTTTGACTGATCCGACTGATTAAAAACGATTCATATTCATGAAGAGCGTGTAGTTTACTCAACTGTTTTCGGAGTTTTGAGGCATCATAACGCACATTTTCCGTTTTATTCATGAGTACATCAGTCAATAGTGAGATAATCCTTGAGAATGCATAAATGTCATGCCCTCGATTGGTTGATTCAGACACATCTATTTTTAAAAACCATTTTGTTGCTTCCTCATAATTTTCAGTTACAAAAAATGTTTTGGCAATATCGAATCGTAGATATTTTATTGCATTTCCGCCAGCTAGAACCTCATATTCTTTAAGAAATACAATAACGCTTTTGACCAAAATTAAGGCTTTCGAAAACTGAAATGTTTTCATGAAAGCAATCAGCTGAAATTGGTAGATGTAGGATTGAGCAACTTTCCGGTATTCTAGTTCCGAATTGAAAACCAATATTTTTTTAAGTTCTGAAATGAGATAGGTAAATTCTTTTTTTTCAAAACCAACCAACATCATTGTGGATAATCTGGCTGCTACTGATTGTAAATAAAACAAACCAAATTTCCCCAGATTTTCAGGGTGTTTTACAAATAACTCATGCATTTTTTTTGAGGACTTACGGCTCAATTCACTTTCACCAATCGCTGCATAGTAGAGATAACGAATATCGTAGAAATAAAATATGGCACTCAATGATTTTCCTTCTGCCTTGTCTGCAATCAATTTATGTTTCCCGATGCGTTCAAACTTTTTAAACTGCTTGGCGTTTCGCACAAAACTATTTTCTTGCACTAAGAGCCGCAAATCATTATACAGTTCAATGTATTCCAATAAATTTTGATTCATAGAAAGGCAAGCCTTCTGTTCGCGCATTACTTTTTGTACATCAATTGACTTGACATATCGAGCCAAGAGAAGTTCTTTTTCCAAAAGTTGATAGGCGAGTGAAAATTGATCGGTAGCAACGCATACATTCTTGGATGCATTCAAGCGCTTGTGAGCAACTTTGTAAAGTCCTTTTTCTATAAGGATGTCAATTTCAATCAATGCATTGAACAGCGTGTTTTTTTTGTCACGATATTGCCTCATGGCGTCTAATAATATGGAAAACAGGTAATGCTTCTTTACCTCAATGTTGTTGTGAAAGGTAAATGAACGTGTCCGATGCTTTAAGGTCTCTTTATCGTAAACGTTCATCTCATTAAACACATCAAACAAGTGTAAGTAGTCATTAGACTCTTCCTTTCTGCTTGCGAGAAACCGCTTGAAGAAGCGTTTCTCCGTCGGTGTTAATCTGTGAATTAATTCGTGCAGAGGATCTGTATTCATGATGAAATAACGTGTTGTAAATATAAATGTATTTTGCATTTAAATGCTTGATAATAAATACATCTATGAGATATAAATAATGAGTAAAAAAGTTTTCTTTTCCGGGCATCTATGAATTATATTTGTCATAGTTCCGGTTTAATATATCCTGAAACACAAAATTGTATAAAAAATTCCCATGAAAATTAGTCCGTTTATCGTCGTTGTTTTGATGTTGAATTCCATTTCAGTGTTCAGTCAAACAGTAACAGATATCGATGGAAATTTCTATACGACTGTTTCAATTGGAAATCAGGTTTGGATGGGTGAAAATTTGAAAACAACAGCGTTCAATAATCAGGAACCCATTCCGCTTGTTCTTGACGATGCTCAGTGGTCAACCCAAACACAGCCGGCTTATTGCTATTACCAAGGGGATCTTACGAATGTAAGTGATTACGGGAATTTATATAACTGGTACCTAGTTAATGACTCTAGAAATGTTTGCCCCACGGGGTACCATGTGCCTGCCTTATCAGAATGGGAGGAGCTGATCAATTTTCTCGGCGGAAACGCAGTCGCAGGCGGAAAGTTAAAAGAGATAGGGTTGGCACATTGGTTAGATCCAAATACGGCTGCCGATAACGCTAGTGGCTTCACCGCATTGCCATCCGGCTGGAGAGCAAATAATAATGGGGCATATGAGAATTTATCTTATATGGGATATGTATGGTCGTCAACAGCTGTAGATGCGTTAAATTCTTCGATTATTTTGGTAGGTTACGACAGCCCTGCATGTTATACTAGCGACAGTCACATTCGAACTGGACTTCCAATTCGTTGTTTAAAAGATGCATCTGCGTCTTTGAATGAAAGTTCTTTTTCAGTCACTCATTCGGAAATAACATTATTCCCAAATGCCGTCTGTGATTATTTGAATGCATCCATTTCTCTCGAACTCGTAGGTACAGAATATTGCATTACAGACTTTCAAGGGAAAAACGTGTTTTCAGGGAAATTAACGTCCATGCATTCGCTGATTGATTTAACTTCTTTAACGAGTGGGATTTACCTATTCAAGGTGGAAAACAAAGTGTATCGGATCACGAAAGAATGACTTCATATTGAAAATGAATCAACCGTTTTCAAATGAATAGATTTTTTGTGGTTCTAGTTTTTATAACAGTGCTTTCTTGAATTAGGCTTAAAATAATTTTGTATTCAACAATAAATTTAAAATGAAACGGACTGCTTTTATAATTCTCCTGATTTTTCAATACACTCAGGTATTTTCTCAGGTTGTGATCAACGAAATCATGGTGAAACCCAGTGGAGGTGATCTGGATCAGGTTTTTCAGTCCATATATAATGCTGTGCCTACGAGTGGGTCTGAATACATAGAAATCTATAACACCTCATCCTGCGATGCTGTTGACATTAGTTGCTGGTCTCTTGGCGGGATGGACGGAGGAACAAACGGTGGTGCCTTTTCATTTCCTTCTGGAACAGTAATTCCTCCGCTTGGCTTTATGACTGTTGGTGGGCCAAATACAGTGAACATTACCTTTAACTTGAATCTTGCTGTAAATTCTGGTCGACTATGGCGCTCAAATGCAAGTAGATGGCACTTGCCCAATGGGGATGGATGGGTTGCTTTATATGATGCTGCAGGTGTTGCCGTAGATGCTGCGTATTGGACTTTCGCATCGAATGATCCTACGAAGTTGACTACAGATGCGACCTTCACAACTGGTGCTCTTCAACGAATAGCGGCATGTGGCGGTGGTGGCTTAGCGACGGCTTCTACTATCGCAGGTATCGAATACATCTCTCAAGCAACAGTAACCGGTCAGTCCTACGAACGCTCAACAGATGGAGGTTTGACTTGGGCACTCGCTCCTGCTACGCCGAATGCATGTAATGGGATTTGTGCTTCTTCTGCTCAATTCGCATTGAATGCCACAATTGTTCAACCCACTTGTGGAAACAACAATGGATCAATTTCTTTTGCTCCTTCACCTTCAGGCACCTATTTTTATTTGTGGCCCTTCCCATCAACTTCGACGGTCAATAGTGTAAGCAACCTCGCTCCTGGCACCTACCCAGTAACCATTACGAATTTAAGCGGCTGTTCTGTTGATACGACAATTGTCTTAACGAACATCCCGTGTGGAAATACGTGCGATCCCACAGGTAATCTCATGATTTATTCTAACTATGATGGCGGAATTCTTACCATAAATGTGGACCAGAACATTCCGAATCTGAAGGTTGGAATTTGCACGTATGAACCTATACAGGTCACATTTACTGGACCTTTTGTGGGAAACATTACTCAAGTGGTTTATGCAGGAATGAACTCGAATCAGAATAACAACAACTGCGGTTTGGGAAATTTCACCACCTCAATTACTGGTGTGCCTGCAGGGATCGTGACCATAAGTGCACCGATGAATCCGCCACAAGTAGGTTACACCCCAGCGCATGGAAATGGCTCCGGTCCTTGGGGAGGTGGGATGCACGGCGTGACAGGACTTTGTGATACAACTGTAAATTCGGGTGGAGGAAATACGCCAGATGAGGTTGTTTATTACTTTCTCAATGCAACAGGCGGAACACTTCTCGCACACCAAACGCAATATGCTTGCTGGGTAAATCAAACACTGAATGTTTCTGCAGGAGGAAACTGCTGTATTCTACCTCCAGTTTCGAATCCATGCGCTAATCCAATTACACCGTCCTTCACTCAAGTTGCACCAATATGCTCTGGTGGCACTTTCTCGCTACCGACAAGTTCGATCAATGGAATAACGGGAACTTGGTCGCCAGCAATAAATAACAATGCGACAACAACCTATACATTTACACCTTCAGCCGGACAGTGCGCGAATACGATTACCATGACTGTCAATGTCAATCCAACGGTAACACCTACATTCACTACTTGGGGTCCGTATTGTCAGAATGATATCTTGATTCAAGTTATCTTGCCGACGACCTCAAATCAAGGAATTACAGGGACATGGAATCCAGCCATGGTCTCTACAGCTGTGACGGGAAACATTGTCCATACCTTCACTCCGAACCCTGGACAATGTGCGAATTCAACAACAATGACCGTAGTAGTCAATCCGATTAATACGCCGCAATTCAATCCTATTCAAGCCATTTGTACAGGAGAAGCAATCAATTTGCCCGCAAGTTCAATCAATGGAATTTCGGGTACGTGGTCACCTGCCATTAACAATGTCGCAACGACAACATATACCTTTACTCCGAATACTGGGCAGTGTGCAAATTCAGCAACAATGACGGTAATTGTTAATCTTGGAACTACCCCGCAATTCAATCCAATTCAATCCATTTGTGAAGGAGAAGCAATCAATTTGCCAGCAAGTTCAACCAATGGAATTTTGGGTACGTGGACACCTGCAATCAATAATACCGCAACGACAACTTACACGTTTACGCCTAATCCTGGACAATGCGCCACATCAACGAATTTAACCGTGCAGGTCAATCCTGCACCCATCGTGAATGTGGTTCCATCCAACCCTATTGTTGACTTGGGTGAATCCGTGCAGATATTGGCCAGTGGAGCAAACAATTATTCTTGGTCCAATGCTTCTACCCTGAGTTGTAGTACTTGTTCAAATCCTGTTGCAACTCCAACTTCGAGTTCTACTTACATCGTTACAGGAACCGACGCCAACGGCTGCACTGGAATTGCTACTGTGAACATAACGGTTCTTTTGCCGCCAGTTCAATGTGGTGACATCTTCGTTCCCACTGTGCTTTCACCGAATGGCACCGGTGCTGCCGCGAACAAAACCATTTGCGTGTATGGAGGCTGCGTGTCAGAAATCGTTTTTGCAATCTACAACCGTTGGGGTGAAAAGGTGTTCGAAACGACAGATGTTACCCTAAGTGAATGTTGGGATGGTACCTATAAAGGAAAAGCACTGAATGCCGGAACCTTCGTGTACAAATTGACTGTGACACGAACGAACAATGACTTCATTGAAGAATCGGGGAATATAACACTGGTGCGTTGATTTATCCATTACAATGATATTATGAAAAAAATAATGACTCGAATCACGGGTATTCTGGCACTAATGATGTCTTGCTCTTTTGCGGCTTTTGCGCAGGACATTCACTTTTCCCAGATGGAATTCTCACCATTGACATTAAACCCGGCGTTGGCAGGCGCAAATTCTCCACTGCAAGGGGTCGTGAACTATAGAAGTCAATGGAGTAGTGTTGCTTCTCCCTACAAAACAGTTGCGGCATCAATAGATGCACGTTTTAATGAGAAAAAGCGCAAGAAATTAGGAATTGTGGCGGGAGGTATCAATTTCTTCAATGACCAGTCAGGGGATCTACAGGTAAACACCACGAATGTAAATGTCAATCTTGCATATCATCTGATCTTGGACAAAAAGAGTACACTAGGCCTCGGGATTTATACTGGTTTTGGGCAACGTTCCATCAATCCGAACGATGGCAAATGGGGCAGTCAGTACAATGGGACATCATATGATGGGTTAATCAACCCAAGTGAGACCTTCAATTCCTCCACGTTCAACCACCTTGATGCGGGGACAGGCTTACTTTATACGTACAAGCGCAACAACGGGTATATGACGCAAAACAAACAGTTGGCGTTCAATTTGGGCTTCGCGATGTTTCATTTGAACCGCCCAAAGTATTCGTTTATAGATGCCGATAATGAAAGGTTATACATCCGTTATTCAGCTTTTGCGAATGCTGAGATCGGTATTGAGAACACAAGAGGTTCAGTATTGCCCGGAATCTACGTTCAACGGCAGGGTTCAGCAATGGAAATGATGTATGGGGTTTACTACAAGTTTGTCTTAAGCGAAGGTTCTAAATTTACCGGTTTTACTCGACCAATGGCTTTGTATTTGGGAATTTTCAATCGTTTCAGAGATGCGATGGCGGCCAAGATTATGTTTGAATACGATCAGTATTCGGCTGGATTTTCCTACGACATCAATGTATCAAGCCTTAATACAGTATCCAATTTCAATGGGGGATTTGAGTTGTTTTTGAGATTCAATATGGGTGATGGAGGTGGCTTCCGTGCCAGGATTTAAATGAAAGACGAGCTATGCACAGATTAAACAAAACTTGCCTTTACCTGATTTTGTGCTTCACGTTTCAGGTTTTCGTGAGCATAGGCCAATTGCAGAACAATCATTGGAACCTAGGATTCAACGCAAGGGTAGACTTTTCCGTTAACCCACCGAATGGAATGGTAGCATCTCCAATCTATAGCCCGGAGCAATGTGCGACGGTATCCGATGCAGCAACTGGGCAGTTGCTTTTTTTTACTGACGGACAGTCGGTTTGGAACATCAATAACCAGCTGATGCCAAATGGCTTTAATTTATTGGGAGGCGCCTTCCTCTCCTGCTCACAAGGCCCTTTAATTGTTCCTTTTCCAGAAGACCCCACAAAGTACTACATTTTCACTATGGACGATCTCGAGTACGATGTGCCACAACTAGACAATGGATTGCGTTACTCTGTGGTTGATATGTCACTAAATGGTGGACTGGGGGATGTTGACCCTGCTCAAAAGAATGTTTTTCTAACAGAATTTTTAACTGAAAAAATGACTGTTGTCCGAAGTGAAGCAATTCGGGGCTATTGGGTGATTGTGCATAAAAGAGAAAGCAACCAATTTTTAGCCTACAAAATTGATGGCTGTGGCGTAGATCCAAATCCAGTTGCAAGTAATGTTGGAACAGAATTATTGGGAGCTAATTCTAATTTTGATCCGCGGATGCCTTTTTATGGTTCGATGAAAGCCAATAAGACCGGTGACCGCATTGCTATGCCTATTGACGACAGTAAAATCATTGAATTTTATTCCTTCAATGCTGCAAACGGAGAATTGTCCAATCCATTAACCGTTGAAACCACTGACAATACTGTTAATCCCCCAATTCGTAAGTACGGTTGTAGTTTTTCCCCCGATGGCAGCAAATTTTACTACACCAATACGATTTCAGTGTATCAATTGGATTTGTCCAATTATGATTCTCTTGCTATTGCCACATCTCATTTCTTGGTGGCAACTCCAGCTGATCCAACTTTTCAGATAGAAGAAGCAATTGATGGAAAGTTATATGTGGCAATTGGTGGAAGCAATGTCTTGGACGCCATTAATTCGCCAAACAACCCAGGTGCTTCTTGCGGATACACGAGCAATGCGATTGTGCTAAACGGTTTGTGCATGTTGGGGCTACCAGCACGCGTTCATGAGCGCAATTTTTCAAGTCCAACCATTGCATTTCTTCCTGACACTTGTTTACAGAGCAATACCTCATTTTCTATTGCTTCTCCGTTGCCAATCAACCAAATCAATTGGAATTTCGGCGACTCAAATTCTGGAGTAAACAATACATCAACGTCACTCAATCCAACTCATCAATTTTCTCAATTGGGATCGTATGAAATTTCCGCCATAGTAGATTTCAATTGCTATAGGGATACAATTTTTCAAAATATCACCTTGGTTGATTGTCCGGAAATTAACGATCCCGTGTTACCATTTGAATTCCCAAATGTCATTTCACCCAACAACGATGGCATTAACGATCTTTTTGTAATCGAAAATTTACCAGAGAACACGGAAGTAATCATTCTGAACCGTTGGGGTAATGTTGTCTTTTCCTCGACGAATTACCAAAACAATTGGGATGGTAAAGATACTTCCGGTAAGGGACTTTCAGATGGCGTGTATACCTTTAAATTTAGTACAGCATCAGGTGAGCTAGGCCATGGCATTGTGCATGTAGTGAGGTAAGTTCCACGAGATGTTTATATGCTAATAACAATCGTTTTCAGCTTTATTGTTTCGCTTTTTTCTTTTCCCGAAAAGTACCTGTGGAACAGCGTCGCGTTCGTTTTTTAGGTAAAAGCAGATATCGCCATTTAGAACAAGAAACTCATTTTGACGAAACCGTTGGGCATTATGATACATCAAATCTTCAACAAGTTCGTTCGGTGTACTGATCAAAAATGCTACCCCGGGATTAATTTTTGTGACTCTCAGCATTCGTTTAATCGCATCTGTGCAATTATTATGAAACAGGGACCAGGGTTCCTTTAAATTCCAATGGTCACTCAACTTTTCTAACTCATCGAGATCCAAATACCCCGACTTTAACTTCAAAACAAGGGAAGGTGAAAACTGCTGCAAGTGAAGACTGTCTTTGTCATAAGTAAAGGCTTTATAGTATGGTAAGGATAACACCTTTCTACCTCCACCATCTTGTTGTCGGTATTTTGTGTAGTAAATCAAATTGCTGGAATCTTCACCAAATGCTACTGCGATATGCCCAGCGCCCGAATGGGTTTGTTCACTATCATAAACAAACAAATAGATATCGTATTCTTGAATCGTTTGTGCGTTCAAGAGGTTCAAGGAAAGAAGACTTAGAACGGAAATAAGAAGTTTACACCGAACAGAGAATTTCGACATTGTATATTGTTTAGCCCAACAAAAGTAAGTAGAACTTAAATTTTTAAAGGAATGTGTTCTGCACATTTCCGATAATTTTTTGATTTAACAGGCATTAAAATGAATCAATAGAAAGTGTGAGGGAGCATGAGATGAGAGCTCAAAAGATCAGACAATTTAGGTCTTACATGTAAATAGGCATAAAAAATCTTGTTTTATAAATTCATGTAAATCAAGAATTTAGTCATTTAAACCCATGTTATCAAAAAAAATATGTTAAATTGTTTGGAAACATTCTAAATAGCAATTTATCTTTGCAACCGAATCACAAAAGGTGTTTCATAATTTATACAGAAGAGGTAAGAGACAGGCTCTATGACCCTCTGGCAACCAACTTAAATTAGTGGCAAGTATACCACTATTGGAAAACCGGTGCCAATTCCTGATTCCATTTTTGGAAGAATATAAAAAGATGAAAAAAATGAATGTTACAACAGTTCTCTCAATCACCGAAAATCCAACAAAGGATTTAAACGTATTCATTTCTTTATTCAAGTTTACTGCTTGTTGCTGCTGTATGTGCTGTTGTTGCATGTGCTGCTAATTTCCCTTACATAGGCTTTAAATTCGGCGGTGCATAATTCCAGGGCCCGGAAATCTTGTATCCCAATTTTAGTATATCCTCAATTTTTTAACTTTTAAAGACGCAAAAAAAATGTCAACAAAAAACTATCATTTCGAAACCCTGCAACTGCACGCAGGTCAAACAGCTGACCCAACCACAGGTTCACGAGCTGTTCCAATTTATCAAACCTCATCCTATGTTTTTAACGATGCTGAACATGCAGCAAAGCTCTTTGGATTAAAAGAATTCGGTAACATTTATACCCGAATTATGAACCCAACAACCGATGTTTTCGAGAAGCGAATTGCAGCACTGGAAGGAGGAGTAGCCGCTTTGGCGGTAGCTTCAGGACAAGCCGCACAATTCTTGGCCTTGAACAATATCTTACAAGCAGGAGATAACTTCGTAACAAGTTCACATTTGTACGGCGGGACGTATAATCAGTTCAAAGTTGCGTTCAAGAGATTGGGAATTGAAGTGCGATTCGCCGAGGGAATTGATCCATTTTCAATTGCTTCGTTGATAGATGATAAAACCAAAGCCATTTATGTTGAGGCAATTGGAAATCCTGAATTTAGTGTTGCTGACTTTGAAGCAATTTCAATCGTCGCTAAAAAGTTTGATGTCCCATTGATTGTTGATAATACTTTCGGGGCAGCTGGTTATTTGTTTCGTCCCATCGATCATGGAGCAGACATCGTTGTCGCTTCAGCTACCAAATGGATTGGTGGACATGGAAATAGTATTGGTGGCGTAATTGTCGATGCTGGAAAATACAATTGGGGCAACGGAAAATTTCCCCAATTTTCTGAACCATCTGAAGGGTATCACGGATTGAACTTTTGGGAAGTCTTTGGCGAAAACGGACCTTTTGGTAACATTGCTTACGCCATACGTCTTCGCGTGGAGGGCTTACGTGACTTCGGTCCAGCGCTTTCGCCTTTCAATGCATTCCTTTTGCTTCAAGGTCTCGAAACGCTTTCACTTCGTGTTCAACGAACAGTCGATAATGCTCTAATAATTGCACAATGGCTAGAAAAGAATGAACGTGTCGAATATGTCAATTACCCTGGTTTGACCTCTTCTAAGTATCATGAGCGCGCCAAAAAATACCTCAACAACGGTTTTGGAGGAGTACTGAGTTTTAAAGTAAAAGGAGATGTAGATCAAGCCAATACGTTTATAAATTCTCTTGAATTGATTTCTCATTTGGCAAATGTGGGAGATGCAAAATCCTTAATTATTCATCCAGCGGCGACAACGCACGAACAATTGACACGAGAAGAACAACATGCAGCAGGTGTTGAGCCTGGACTTCTTCGTTTATCTGTTGGAATTGAAAATGTTGAAGATATTCTTAAAGATTTAGAACAAGCTTTTCAACAGATAAAAAACAAAACCTTGGCATAAAACTAAGAAGCCCCCAAGATTGGGGGCTTCATTTAAAATTCGTTTAAAAATGAGTGCAAATAAGGTTTTTTTCGAAGAGTTTCAATTGGAAAACGGATTAGTTTTAAGAAATATCGAAGTCGCTTACGATACATTCGGAACTCAAAATCAGCATAAAAGCAATGTCGTTTGGATTTGTCATGCCCTTACAGCAAATAGTAATCCATACGAATGGTGGCCAAATGTATGCGGTGAAACCGGATTTTTTAATGAAAAAGAGCATTTTATAGTTTGCGCCAACAGTTTAGGTTCCTGTTATGGAACCACAGGACCATTGTCGGAAGACGAACACGGAGATAAATATTTCGATTATTTCCCCTTCATCACAACTAGGGATATGGCAAGGTTGCATGAAAAACTGCGAGAATTTCTTCAAATCAATAAAATCTACACGTTGGTTGGAGCTTCCCTTGGTGGTCAACAAGCCTTGGAATGGGCCATTGAAAACCCGTCAATTTTCGAAAACTTAATACTCATTGCGACAAATGCCAAACACTCTCCATATGGGATTGCTTTTAATGAAAGTCAGCGTTTAGCTATTCAGTCAGATTCAACGTATGGGAAAAAGGACCCAAATGCGGGACAAGCAGGCCTTATCGCGGCAAGAAGTATTGCCTTATTGAGTTATCGCTCTTATGAAGGATATGCGCTTTCTCAAAATGAGGAGAATGACAATGTAGTGACAAATTTCAAAGCCAGTTCCTATCAGAAATACCAAGGGTTAAAGTTAGCCGAGCGATTTAATTCGTATTCCTATGTGCTTTTGTCTCATGCTATGGATGCACATAACATAGGGAGAAAGCGCAACGGTGTGGAAAAAGCACTTGAAAGAATTACTGCAAAAACATTGATCATAGGAATCACGTCTGATGTATTGTTTCCTTTGGAAGAACAAAAAATCTTGTGGATGAATATTCCAAATTCCAAATTCAAAACAATTGAATCTGTTTTTGGCCACGATGGATTTCTAATTGAACATGAAGCCCTTGTTGCACATTTTACGAATTTTCTGAGTCCAGAACAGAAAGATTTTTGACTAAAAAAATCAACGAATGATTATTTACTGCTTAAAAACATCACAATGTCACATTTAAAAATAGGTCTATTTGGTTTTGGTTGCGTTGGTACTGGTTTGTATCAAGTATTGAATGAAAGCAAACAATTAAATGCCAGAATTGAAAAAATTGTAGCCAAAGACCCAACAAAATTGAGAATGCACACTTCGATTCCTATCCTTTACGATGCAAAAGAAATTTTAAACGATACTGAAATCAATGTTGTGGTAGAATTGATCAACGACAGTCAAGAAGCCTATGCAATTGTCAAAGAAGCTCTTGAAAAACGAAAGCATGTCGTTACTGCGAATAAAAAATTAGTTGCTGAAAGACTTGAAGAATTGATTCATCTCGCAAAAAAGAACAATGTTTCATTATTGTATGAAGGAGCAGTCGCAGGATCTATTCCGATCATTCGCAACCTAGAAGAATACTATAACAATGATACGTTGACTCAAATTGAAGGCATTGTGAATGGGACAACCAATTATATCTTGACAAAAGCAAATCAAGGAGTTCCGTATTCTGATGCTTTAGCTGAAGCACAAAAAAAAGGATTTGCTGAAGCAGATCCGACATTGGATGTAGATGGATTTGATCCAAAATACAAGTTGACTATTCTCTTGAAACATGCTTTTGGAATCACTATCTCACCTGATCAACTTCTCAATGTAGGGATTCGCAATTTGAAGCCCCAAGATATCCGTTATGCGTCAGAAAAAGGCCTAAGAATAAAATTGTTTGCCTCTGCGGCGAAGGAGAATAATCAGGTTACAGCCCTCGTAGCGCCTCATTTTATTGAACCAACGCATTCAGCGTATTATGTCGATGAAGAATTCAACGCGGTTGTTGTTCAGGCAGCTTATGCCGACAAACAATTGTTCTATGGAAAAGGTGCCGGTAGTTTTCCAACAGCAAGTGCAGTTTTATCTGATATTTCAGCATTGCAATTCAATTATAAATATGAGTACAGGAAGTCATCAAATGAAGCACCTCATCTTGACAATGACTTTGAAATTTATGCATTCATTAGTGCAAGAAAACCAGAAGAACTAAATGAAATAAAATTTGAAGAAATAGATGATCTGTTTATAAGTAAAGAATACTGTTATCAAATTGGAACCGTGCGTTTTTCCGCGATTCAAAAGATGAACTGGAATGAACGCACAGACTTATCCTTATTGATTTTTTCCGGTAAAAATCAATCCAATAAGCACAAATTCGCACAAGAAAAATCCTTCAATTTTCAATACAATTGATATGCGACAAGTTCTCCAATTAAATGAAAATGTGATTCGATTGAATGCATTTTTCACCTTTGTAATTGCTTCATTGACGCTGTTTTTGCAGTACAAATTTGTAGTTCTTTTTCTTGCAGTGGACTTCTTTATCCGAGGCTTTTCAGACAGAACTTCTCCTCTGAGCATTATCTCAAAATTTATTGTGCGAATGTTAGATCTTCAGTATATACCGATCTACGCACCGCCGAAGAAATTTGCAGCGAAAGTAGGTTTTATTCTTTCAATGATCATTTTTGTCTTTTATCTGATTCAGTGTGATGTTCTGATTTTTAGTTTCACTGGAATATTTATTCTATGTGCATTTTTAGAAGCTTTTTTGAAAATTTGCGTAGGGTGCTATGTGTTCAATTGGCTAATCAAACCTATTTCTTCCTATCGAATAAAAAAAAACAGGAAAGAAGATGATGCGTTATAAGTAAAGAAGTTGACTTCCTTGGTTTTATCAGTTTAGTCGATGATGCAACAACTATTTATGCTCGAGAACAGAATGCATTGGGAACTAGTTGCTATCTAATTGTCTGAAAAAGCATCAACATCCTCCCTCAAAAAGTTCGATATTTCAGACCTTTCGCCCACCAAAACAAAACGAGAATGA
>JBILBT010000250.1:0-4581 GCA_044353545.1 Crocinitomicaceae bacterium
TAGTCAAAAAAAGTGAACGTGTTGATAAACAGCCTTATAGATATTTAATCTTGACTGAAACGCATCAGGATTTTACAACGATTAAGTTGTTAACTGTTCGTGCTGTGTTTTTTACATCCTGAATATCGGTTCCGGAAATGGTGACATGTCCCATCTTTCTGAATGGTTTTGTGGTCGATTTACCATACAAATGAGGGTGCACTCCAGGCATGGCGATTGCTCTTTCCATTCCCTGATAAATCGCGGGACCTTCAAATCCTTCGGCTCCGAGTAGATTGATCATGGCTCCAGCCCTAATGATGTCTGTTTCTCCCAATGGAAGTCCGAGCACCGCTCTTAAATGTTGCTCAAATTGAGAGGTAATGTTGCATTCGATGGTATGGTGTCCACTGTTGTGCGGTCGAGGTGCAATTTCATTCACCAAAAGTTGTCCGTCGCTTGTAAGGAAGAGTTCAACGGCCAAGATTCCCACCATATCGAGTTCTTGAATGACCTTTTGGGCCAATTCCTTCGCCGCACGCTCAATGTCATAGCTAATATCTGCGGGACAGAAAAGAAATTCAACGAGGTTTGCTTCGGGATGAAACTCACATTCAACGGCTGGAAACGTTCGTATTTCACCCTTTTCGTTGCGCGCAACAATGACAGAAAGTTCTTTTTGAAACGGAACCAGTTGTTCAACGACAGAAGGTGCATCAAACAGTTTCGCGAAATCTGTTTCTTTTCGAATGAGCTGAACTCCTCTGCCATCATATCCACCCGTACGTAATTTTTGCACAAATGGGATCTGCACTTGAGCAGCGATAAGTTCAGATGGATGCGAGTAGAGGGCAAAGTCAGCCGTTGGGATCTTGTGTTCTTTGTAAAATTCCTTTTGAATTCCTTTGTCTCGAATGATCCGTAAAACGCGCGGCTGCGGGAAGACTCGAACACCTTCATTTTCCAGTTTTTCGAGTGCTTCAATGCATACATTTTCGATTTCAACGGTAATCACATCTTTGTCACAACCAAAGGCGTACAAGGTGTCAAAATCATTAAGACTGCCTACGGTAAATGAATGGGCGATGTCTTTGCATGGCGCGTTTGGATCTGGGTCGAGGGCATGGACATGCACATCAAAACTTATTGCCGATTGAATGAACATTCTTCCGAGTTGACCTCCGCCAACCATTCCCAATCGGCAAGTGTCGCCATACCATTGTTGTTTCATGTGGCAAAGATACGCGTGAAATCAACAGCCGTTCAAAACTTTCGCAGGAAATATTTCAAAAAGGTCTTGCAGAAAACCTTACCTTTGATATCTATTTTTTGTGTCGCCAATTGATAACCCTGCACGATAAAGTATTTGAGCCCTTCATTTTAGAAGATGAGATCTTGGACCGAATTGGTGCCATTGGTGCTTCCTTGTCGGATGAATATGCGGACAAAAACCCCTTATTTATCGCTGTTTTGAATGGTTCTTTTATGGTGGCCTCTGATCTCATGAAGTCGATATCCATTCCATGTGAGATTTCATTTGTCAAGGTAAGCTCTTACCACGGCACAGCATCTACTGGCCGGGTGGATGAGCTCATTGGTTTAAACACGAATGTTCGGAACAGACACATTGTTCTCTTGGAAGACATCGTGGATACGGGTGTAACTGTCGATAAAGTGTTGAAACTTTTGTCGGTGGCGGAACCAGCCTCTGTACAGACTTGTACGCTTTTGTTCAAACCGGATGCGTTCAAAGGCAAAAAGACACCAGATTTTATTGGATTTTCTGTTCCAGATTTGTTTGTTGTGGGTTATGGCCTCGACTATAACGAGCTGGGAAGAAATTTACGCGATATTTATAAGTTGAAAGAAGATTGATAATTGAAGTCATGCTGAACATTGTATTATTTGGACCTCCAGGAGCAGGTAAAGGAACACAGTCGGAACGATTAATTAAGCGCTACGGTTTGGTGCATTTGTCAACGGGTGATATTTTTCGGGCCAACATTAAAGGAGAAACAGAACTTGGAGTTTTGGCAAAAAGCTTTATGGACCAAGGGAAATTGGTACCAGATGAAGTGACCATAAACATGCTCCGTACAGAGGTGTTGAAACATGAAAATCCAAAAGGATTTATTTTCGATGGTTTTCCACGCACCAATGCGCAAGCGAAGGCTTTGGACGTGTTGCTTGAAGGAATAAATGCACCTATTGCCATGATGTTGGCCTTGGAGGTGGAAGAATCTGAATTGAAAATTCGCTTGATGAAGCGTGCAGAATCGAGCGGTCGTGTTGATGATGCTGATCCAGCCATCATTGAAAATCGCATACGCGTTTACAACAATGAAACAGCACCAGTGAAGGAGTTCTACATGGCGCAAAACAAGTTTAAATCTATCGATGGCATTGGATCTATCGACGACATTACGCAGCGAGTCTTTGAAGCCATTGAAAAGGAATAAAGTCCTAATTTTAATAGAGTCCACCGCGGTGGGCTTTTTTTATGTCATGGTTTATCCTACCTTTGCATACATCTAAAATCATGGCTTCAGACAATTTTGTTGATTACGTAAAGATTAATTGTGCCTCTGGCAATGGTGGTGGTGGATCAACCCATTTCCGCAGGGAAAAGTACATTCCGAAAGGCGGTCCCGATGGAGGAGATGGTGGTCGTGGTGGTCATATTATCGTTCGCGGAAATGTGCAGTTGTGGACTTTACTTCACTTGAAATACAAAAAACACATCAAAGCCGGGCATGGTACACATGGTTCAGGAAATCTAAAAACGGGTGGCCAAGGTCAAGATGAATACATCGAAGTGCCATTGGGAACAATCGCTAGAGATGAAGAAACAGGAGAAGTGATGTTCGAAATCACCAAAGACGGTGAGGAAATAATCATTCAGCCTGGAGGTCGAGGTGGACTTGGCAACACCCATTTCAAATCACCGACAAATCAAACTCCACACCATGCGCAACCTGGTGAATCTGGTCTAGTAGGTTGGAAAATTCTTGAATTGAAAGTACTTGCCGATGTTGGTCTTGTTGGCTTCCCAAATGCTGGAAAAAGCACGCTTCTTTCTGTCTTAAGTTCAGCTAAACCTGAAATTGGGAATTATCCGTTTACTACGCTTCGTCCAAACTTGGGCATCGTGAAATACCGTGACTATCGCTCTTTCATTATGGCAGATATTCCAGGCATCATCGAAGGTGCGCATCAAGGAAAAGGTTTAGGATTGAGGTTCTTGCGGCACATCGAGCGAAATTCCTTGCTTCTGTTTATGATTCCTGCGGATAGCGAGGACATCAAAAAGGAATACAAGGTATTGTTGAATGAATTGAAATTGTACAATCCCGAATTGTTGCACAAGGAACGGATTTTGGCCATTACCAAATCGGATATGTTGGATGAAGTGATGATTGGCCAAATGAAAAAGTCTTTGCCAAAAATTCCGTGCTTGTTTATTTCTTCTCTTGCTCAAATGGGCTTGGTCGAATTGAAAGATTTGATTTGGGAACGATTGAACCATGATTGACACCTTAGAATCCATTGATCGGGCGATTGTACTTGCTGTAAATAGCTGGAATACTCCCTGGCTGGATGAGGTGATGTGGTGGGTTTCAGCACGAATTACTTGGATGCCACTTTATGCAGTGTTGCTTTATTTAGGGCTTAAAAATCTTCAACGAAAGGCATTCGCCTATTACCTGCTTTCTGCATTGATTGCAGTGGTTCTCGCGGATCTCATTTCTGTGCATTGCTTCAAGGAGGTGTTTATGCGTTATCGTCCATCGCACAATGCTCTTTTGACCAACCAATTGCATTTTTATGAAATAAAACCAGGGGAGTTCTACAAAGGAGGGATGTACGGATTCATTTCCTCACATGCCGCGAATTTCTTTGCGCTTGCCATGGTGTCGGGAAAGGTATTTCAATCGCGTTTCCCAAAAATGAAGTATTATTTATTGGCTGCGGCCATATTGATCTGTTTCAGTCGACTTTATTTGGGTGTACATTATCTGTCAGATTTAATTGCTGGTGGGTTCATTGGCTCATGCATTGGCTATGCGAGCTACCGCTTGATTTATGTCGGATTTAATACGAAAAATACATCCGAATGACTTGGCTCTTCATTTTTATCGGCGGTGGACTAGGCAGCTTGGCGCGCTATGGTTTTAGTATAGCTGCTCTGCGCATGTACAACGGGAATTTCCCTTTGGGGACATTCATCAGCAACGTGTTGTCCTGTGTCATTCTAGTAATCCTTGCGCATTTTATTCAGGATAAAACGAATACCGAGGCATGGATTCGTCCACTTTTTGTAGTCGGATTTTGTGGTGGGTTTAGCACGTTTAGCACCTTTAGTCATGAAACGGTACAGTTGATGACTTCGGGCAATATGGCTTTGGCCCTGTTCAACATTCTCCTTTCGTTGGCAACGGCAGTAGGGATCATCTATTGGTTTAGACCTTAGGCTACGGGGATTTGATCGTGAATTTCGGTCAATAGCTCAGAACGCTGCTGCACCCATGTTTGCAAATCCATCTGCTTGGCGCGACCTTTTTCTTTGTACCTCTTGAGATGTCGAAACCACATGTATGCAGC
>JBILBT010000251.1:0-4571 GCA_044353545.1 Crocinitomicaceae bacterium
GGATCTGCCAAATCTGTGTAAGATGCAAAATCGCCTGACATCTTCATGGATTCACGAAGATTAGAGGGCACTTGAATAATTTTTACGTCCATCCAATGTTGCGGATACATGTGCATGCTCATGATGGTTTGTACCGCATTCCAATCCTCGAAGGTATTCCCTCGGTGAATCTTGCGCAACAACTGATCACACAAGGTGTGCATCGGAATGATTCGCCCTTGAAAATCCTGAACCAACAAATACGCGAGTGCTTCCGAATGCTCTTCAGAAATCACACGATACACAGGTTTAACTGAAGCTTCTGCCTCATGGCCATGTCCTTCATGTGATTGAGCCATCACGTTTCCTCCGATACTTGTCAATAATGTGAGCAATAAGATCGTAGACAGTTTCTCTCGTTTTTCTCTCAATCTACCCAGTTTATCATTCAAATCTCTGAAGCGTCCTGTAGGTGCAAACAAGGACAACATCATGCCAATGGCCATTAGTAAATACCCTAAATACGTGATGTTTGTTCCCCACCAATCGTGATTAACGCTCAAGCGTGTCCCCTTCTCATCGGGGTCGTAACTCGACTGAAAAAAGCGATATCCTTGGTAGTCCATCACATTGTTCATGAAGATTCGTTGGTCGTGTTTATAATTGTTTTTTTCATCCAAAATGGTCACTTCACTTTCAAACGATGAAGCCGCTTCTGATCCTGGATAACGATCCAATTTGAAATCACGGCAAGCGATAGAAAATGGCAGATCAATTTTCGTTGAGCCATAGGTCATTTCATAAGTCAAACCGTTAAACGCAAAAACTTCAGCATCTGGAATGGTCCCCATCCCCCCTTTCAATCGCACAATTTTCGACTTATTCCCATCCCTTACACGCACGGTTAGGTAATCTGAACCTACATTTCGTTTACCAGAAGGCAAAAGCATTTTCTTCGCATGATTGACCTTCTCTTTAAACACAAATTGTTGCTGTCCAACTTGGTAAAGTGTACTTGTTAAAAAAGGCACCAATGAATCTGTTGGCACTTGCGTAAACAAAGAATCCATCACTTGTCCTGATTGTCTTGCTTTTTGCATTTCTGCCATGGCCAAATAGCGCATGGGCTGTTGCGATTTGATGAAAATTTGCTTGTTGCGTTCAACGACTGTCACCCCGGGCATGGCATCTTTTTTCTCAAAGGAAATCGCGACATCTCCTGCCATAACAAATCCACCTTTAAAGAGGTAATTTGGCGTCATTCCATCGGTTACTATTTTCAATGCATAACCAAGGATGGAGTCATTGACCACCACGGAATCAATCATTTTCTTCTGGAAGTTGACATATTCGATGGAAAGATCATTAGCGTGATTCGGAAATTTAAGATCGTCAATCGTAAAAGAATTGTTTGTCTGCTCAGACATGTACATCTTCTCCGCATAGGTCAATTGCTGCTTGCCATCATTGATGCGTAACCAGATGTATGGATCTGAAGAATAGATGAAATTGGTTTGTTCACCTTCACGAATGATCATCATGCCCTCAAAACTAAAATACCGGGTGACGCCTGCCCCAATAAGAATAACGATAAATGAAAGGTGAAATGTGAGCATTGCCACCTTTTCCCGACGCAGCATTTTGTAACGAAAGATATTGGCAATCAAGTTCATTCCGAGATAAACCAACAACACTTCAAACCAAAGCGCATTGTAAATGATAATTTTTGCCGTTTGAATGTCGTAAGCAGACTCAATCATTGTTGCGGCGCCAATTGCCACCAAGAACACAATCATTGCGAGTGCCATCATCCGCATTGAAAAAAATGCACGCGAAAATCTCTCCATTTCTAATACTGTTGTTTCGCTGCAAAAATAGGCAAAAGGAATAGCTTATTGCCTATCCATCGATGTAAGAATTGCCGAGGGATTCGAGAAATATAGACCAAAAAAAGATGGAAGTATAAATTCTATCATTTTTTCAATTGACAGCTGTCATATTTCCTAACCTATAGGTGACCTAATTTTGTGTCACATAGAAACCATTAAATACATAATCGTATGAGCAATTTAATCAAGCGGGACAATTTCGTCCCATCAGTAAACTCCCTGTTGGAAGATTTTTTCAGTCGTGAATTTTTCGATTGGAACGACAAAAACTTTACCCTTGTTGGAAACACCTTACCATCGGTAAATCTAAAGGAGACGGAAAAAGAATACCGCATCGAACTTGCCGCACCTGGATTAAAGAAGGATGACTTCAAAGTGGAGCTGAACAACAATGTGCTATCCATATCTTCTGAACACCGCGAAGAGTCTATTGAAAAAAGCAAGCGTGAAAACTTTGCTAGAAAAGAGTTCAATTACCAGTCATTCTTGCGCTCATTCAACTTGCCAGAAAGCATTGACAATGACAAGGTGAAAGCACAATACGAAAATGGAATACTACACGTGAATGTCGCCAAAAAAGCAAGCAGTGCCTTGAGGTCGGCTAAGCGAATCCCGATCAGCTAATTGATCTGATTCTGGGAAGAAGGGGTTGTTTCTAGCAATAGAGCAGCCCTTTTTTTTTCTTTTGGATGTTAAGATTTTAAGAGATAAGACTTGATTGTTCTTCGATAGTTTAAGGACTCAAGTAATTCTTAATCACTGTTGTCCGATAAAAATTTACTGCACTAATTGAAATCATTGAAATCATTGATTTTAAGAAGTGGTTTAAAAGTATGGGGGTGGTTTTTATTTTACTGGATTTAGTATTTTAACTGTTTGACCCCGATGGGGTCATTGGCTTTTCGGGAGGGCTTATGGTTACAAACATTCGACCCCGATGGGGTCAGTTAATCTAAGTTCACCCGATTGGATATTACATGAAGGTGGATTTAGTAAAACAACAATGATTACGAATTATGAATATTTAGTGAGTTGACGCTCAGCAAGAAAAAAATAAAAATCCCCTCGTGGAGGGGCAAGGGGTGGTTTATACATGCTTCCTAAGCTATAACGCAGGTGTTTAATACTAGAGAAGTTCACTAAAATTCGCTTTTGACATTCCGCCCCAGTGGCTTTTCTGCAGCGGAGAGCGGAGGTGAGCGAAAAAAACCTGAACATAATTCAAAATGAGCAAAAGTATACTGTGCTGTTTAGATAAAACATAAAGGTGGTTTTAGTCGGACAACAATGATTCTTAATTCTTAAAAGTTCAAAAATCAATTTATTGCGCGTTTAGAAAAGTAAGTACATTTTTCTCGATGCGTTCCTCGATGTTCTCCGTTGGGGCCGGCTTGAATGTCAATCCTGTGATACGCTCATAAAGTTCAACGTAGCGTTCTGTAATTGTGGTTACAAATTCATCCGGCATGAACGGCATTGTTTGTCCCTCCAGACCTTGGAAGCCATTTTCAATCAACCATTGGCGAACAAACTCCTTCGACAGCTGCTTTTGTGGTTCGTTTCGGTCTTGACGCTCTTGATAGCCCTCAGCATAAAAATAGCGCGATGAATCGGGTGTATGGATTTCATCAATCAAAATCACTTCACCATTGCGCATTCCAAATTCATATTTCGTATCAACCAAGATGAGTCCTTGCTTAGCGGCCATCTCAGTACCGCGCTGAAACAAAGCACGGGTGTATTTTTCCATTTGGATATAAATCTCTGCTGGCACAATCCCTTTAGTCAGAATATCTTCCCGTGAAATGTCCTCATCATGCCCTTCGTCTGCTTTGGTTGCAGGAGTAATGATTGGTTCAGGGAAACGATCATTTTCTTTCATTCCCTCCGGTAAAACAACGCCACAAAGCATCCGTTTACCAGCTGTGTATTCACGTGCCGAATGTCCCGCCAGATAACCGCGAATCACCATTTCTACACGAATGGGCTCACAAGCATATCCAACAGCAACGCTCGGGTCTGGTGTTGCCACAAGCCAATTGGGAACAATATCGCGTGTTGCCTCAAGAAACATCGTTGCCACTTGATTCAACACCTGACCTTTGCACGGAATACCTTTTGGAAGAATGTGATCAAAGGCAGAAATTCGATCCGACGCCACCATCACCAGAAGTTCATTTCCCAAAGTGTACACATCCCTCACCTTGCCTTTATACACTGCTTTTTGTCCTGGAAAATTAAAATCTGATTTCGTAATTGCCTTCATCCTTCTTGTGTTTATCATCTTATTATTTTTCTTTTGAGGCGGATTCTTTTTCTGCCTTTTCAATTTTTTCTTTTGCCTCGGCATGATCAAATGCATCTACGATACGCTTCACTAGATTGTGGCGAATAATATCACTTTGTGCCAAGCGCACTACTCCTATCCCCTCCACATCTTTCAACACATCTAAGGCATAGGACAATCCAGATCGCTGACGTTGGGGTAAATCGACCTGAGACATATCACCAGTTATGACAAATTTAGCCGTCATCCCCATTCGTGTCAAAAACATTTTCATTTGCATCGACGTGGTATTTTGCGCTTCGTCCAAAATGACAAATGCCTTGTCCAAGGTTCGTCCGCGCATGAAAGCCAATGGGGCAATTTCAATGATTCCAAATTCAATCATATCCGCCAATTTCTCGGGAGGAATCATGTCG
>JBILBT010000045.1:0-14221 GCA_044353545.1 Crocinitomicaceae bacterium
CCGCAAAATGGTGAGCGACTTTAATCACATCTTCCTGATACACCATCACACCATAGGTATCGGGCATGATTTCAAGCAACACAGGGGGGGCATCTTTTCGTTTTTCTGGATAGCGATGGCGAAGAATGTATTCACGCATCATCCCGGATTGCGCAACTCCTGGACGAATGATCGAGCTAGCAGCAACAAGTCCGAGATAGGTGTCTACTTGTAGCTTTACCATTAACATGCGCATGGCTGGTGATTCTACATAAAAGCAACCCATAGCACGTGCTGAACGCAAGAGATCTCTGACTTTTTCGTCTTTTTTGAAGTGGGAAATGTCGTGGATGTCGTGATGAGGATTTTCGGGTTGATTGTAGGCAATGATGTCCAAGGTGTCATGAATTTTTCCCAATCCCCGTTGACTTAGTACGTCAAACTTATACAATCCCACATCCTCAGCTTCCAGCATAGAGAATTGGGTGGTTGGATATCCTTTTGGGGGCATGAAGGTGCCCGAAAACCAGGTGATTGGCTTTTCACTGATGACAATGCCTCCTGAGTGCACGCTGAGGTGCGATGGGATTCCATGCAGCAATTTACTGTAGGTAATCACGAGTTGTGATAACTGATCCAGCTTGTTGACGTCAAATTTTCCTTTGCTGAGGAGATCAATCTCTGCCTTTGGCAGTCCAAATACTTTTCCGAGTTCGCGCACTGCAGCGCTGTATTGAAAGGTGTTGTAGGTGCAGAGCAATGCAGCATTTGGATAGCGTTCAAAGATGTAGCGCGTGATGTCATCCCTGTCGCGCCAGGAGAAATCCATATCGAAGTCAGGTGGATTTTTTCGGTAGAGATTGATAAAACGCTCGAAGTACAAGTCGAGTTCCAAAGGATCGACATCGGTAATCCGCAATAGATAGGCAACGATGCTATTGGCACCACTTCCTCTGCCGACATAAAAATACCCTTTCGAACGCGCGTACGATGTGAAATCCCAGGTGATGAGGAAGTAGGAGAGGTAGTCTTTTTGTGCAATGATCTCAATTTCTTTTTCGATGCGCAAGGCAATTTCTTCGGTCATTTCGGGGTAGCGATAGTCGAGCCCTTCGGCGCAAAGTTGTTGGATCAATTGAAGATCTTCTTCTTTACTTCCTGTATATGTGGCTAAATTTTGAGGTGCGGCATCGTCTCCAAAGTCAAAATGGACGGCACAAGTTTTTAGTAGATGAACAGACTGTTGGACAAGCTGTGGGAAGGATGCGAAACGCTCATCGAATGTTTCTTTGCAGATGAGTTGATCTTCTTCCTCTGCTTGTTCTTCTTTGGAGAGTTTTGATAGTAGTGTATTGTTCGCGATGGCCCTGAGCAATCGGTGTGTGTTGAAGTCACGCTTGTTTCGAAAGGTCATAAAATCTAGTGCAAGCATTCGCTGCACAGGCGCTTTTTGCTGTTGAATTGTCAGTTTGTTGAGTTGCTTAGAACGAATCCCAATCCATTCATTTTCTTTCAACTTCTTTGGTTCCTTTCCCCAAGGATAAATCACGTGACAATTGCCCATGTGTGGCGCTTGACTTGGAAATGCTTCTCCGCTGTGAATGTGCTTTGACAGAAAGGTGTTTGCTTCGTGTAGTCCACGATTGTTCTTGGCAATCAGCAGATAACAATAGTCAATCCCATTGCGAATGTCAATCCCAACGACAGGTAAAATCCCTTCTTTTTGAGCCGCGCGAACATACCCCAAAGCTGCAGAACTTGAATTGATATCACATAATGCGACATGTGTATGTCCTGATGACTTTATCCATTGGATAAGTTCTTCGGGCGAAAGAATTCCGTATTTGAGGCTGAAGTGGGATTTGAGGTACAAGGAGCTGTTAATTATAAATTACGAGTTACGAATTACGAGTTATTGGAGCATGGACCGCTTTGCTGATGGATCATGGACCGCTTCGCTGATGGAGCATGGACCGCTTCGCTGATGAATCATGGACCGCTTTGCTGATGGATCATGGACCGCTTTGCTGATGGATCATGGACCGCTTCGCTGATGGATCATGGGCCGCTTCGCTGATGGAGCATGGGCCGCTTTGCTGATGGATCATGGACCGTCAGCTTCGGCTGACTGATGGAGTGTAGAATAAATCCATGTTCTATGTTCCATGCTCTATATTCCATGTCCCACCTTCACGTTTCCTTTATTTGATTAGAAAAAGTTTGAATTCTTTTTTGAAGTAGATCATTTAAATGAATTAAGGTGTCTCGTTTTTCTAGGTCTAGCATTTTTAATCTAAAGGCTATTTTAATTTGTGTAGTTACCTCAAAAGAAAATCCAAGTGCTATGGATAGAAAATGCTTGAATTCTTTTACACTCTTTCGACTTGTGCCTTCAGCGATGTTTGATGGGATACTTGTTGTTGCTCTTCGCAGTTGACTTGTGAGTCCATATTGTTCATGTTTTGGGAAATTAGCAGTTATGGAATAGATTTCTACCACTAAATCCATCGCTTCATGCCAGATTTTTAAGTTCTTGTAGTTGTGCATATTTACTTTGTTAAGTTGTGTTTTTTTAATGAGTATAGAACGCCTTCGGCTGACTGATGGAGTATAGAATAAATCCATGTTCTATGCTCCATGTTCCATGCTCCGATTTTATATTCTTCGATTCGCCAAGAGCGGCGGGGGCTCTCCATTGAAGGGATTCCAACGACCAATGGTTCGGGCATCGAGTGCAATGGCTCGCATTACGGCGCGGTCGCCAAAGCGCTGTCGGATCTTGTCCATGGCAGTGTATAGCTCAGAATACCTCGTGCCATCGTCGAATAAATTGAGTTGATGATTGCCTGAAACCAATGTGCTGTAGCGAATACCGATCAAGCGAACAAGCATTCTGCGGTTGTAAAGTCGCTCAAAAAGTTCGGAGACAAGTGGCATAAGTTCGTGATCGGCAGCCGTGTAGGGGACCTGTTTCTGTAAGGTGTGGGTTTGAAAATCAGAATACCGAATTTTAACGGTAACACAAGCGGTTAACTTGTTTGCACGACGCAACTGAAAGGCAAGATTCTCTGCCATAGCCGCCATAATGCCCTTTAATTTATGCACGTCAATGGTGTCGTAGTCAAAGGTGCGTTCCGTGGAAATCGATTTCCGTTCGTTGTACTGTTCCACAGGAGAATGGTCAATTCCTTGAGCCTTTTTCCAAATCCCAGAGCCATTCTGACCTAAGGCGCTTTCCATCATTTCTATCGGCATCTCTTGAATGGTCTGGATTTTTCGTACACCGAGATTGCAAAGCGTTTGATAGGTTTTTAGTCCAACCATTGGGATTTTCTGTACAGACAATGGTCCCAAAAATCCTTTTTCTGTTCCATGATTAATCCGCATCTCATTGTTGGGCTTGGCTTCACCCGTTGCGATTTTGGAAACCGTTTTGTTCTGCGACAAGCCAAAGGAAATTGGAAGCCCTGTTTCGTTGATGATTTTTTGCCGCAATTCTGAGGCGTATTTTAAGGTGCCAAAGAATTGATCCATTCCCGAAAGATCCAAGTAAAACTCATCCACAGAAGCTTTTTCATACACCGGCGCCGACTCCCGTATGATATCAGTCACCATCTTTGAGTAGTTGGTGTAGGTACTCGTGTTGCCTTTGATGACAATCGCCTCTGGACAACGCTCCTTCGCCATTTTCATCGGCATAGCGGAATGAATGCCGAATTTTCGCGCTTCGTAACTGCACGAGGCAACAACTCCACGGTCACTCGTCCCGCCAATTAAAATCGGTTTGCCCACTAGACGACTGTCTAACAAGCGTTCACACGACACAAAAAAAGTATCGAGATCCATGTGTACAATTGAGCGCAAAACAGCCATAGTTCAACAAGGTTAAACGGTTAAAAAAATAGCTGCATATCGTAAAATCTGCGGAAGCATTGACCAAGGAAATGGCCATTGACTCTAGCTCAAAGTTACTACATTTTAGCCTTTAAAGATTAAAAAGTAATCAATAAAAGATTAAAATATAATCAACAATTTTTCAACAAAGAAAACAGAGAAGGTCGTAAGGGATGTACGGAGTAGAGATTCTGTGCCTACTTTGAAATCAATACGATAACTTCCTTCTGAAAAAGGAATAGTAAAGGAAAAATGAGGCGTTTCGACCAAGACCGTTCGCTATGGTCATCCCCTTGAAAAAATCGGGTCTCCCAGGATTGATTGCTTTTGTAATGTCGTTTCTTCATGACACGATCTACCTGTTCTTGAAGTGGGGGATAGAGCGCGTCTAAGGTTTGATCGCCATAATCAAAGTAGATCAAATGGTTTTTCGAAGACGGCAAATTTTTCTTTAGGTAGTTTCGCATGGCTTCTGGGAAAGGATTGTTCTCCACAGTGAATGTTCCTGGCCAATGGCTAGAAAGACAAGCAGCTCCACCGAAGACATCAGGATACTCGCACAAGGCATACAACGAAATCAATCCACCCATGCTGCTACCAGCGATGTACGTGTGTTCACGAGACGTTTTTACGCGAAAGGAACTGTCGATGTAGGGCTTTAACTCGTTGATAATGAATTTTAAATAGTTGTCTGAATTTGGAGTGAACTGACCCTTACTTCGTCCTGCATCGTTCAATTGCGTGGAGATGATTTCTTGATCTTGAATACGCATTTCTTCGAAGGGCTGCTGTGGAAAATAATCCGAGTGACGCTCGCTTCCAGCATTCCAAATGCCGACAACAATCACGTCGTATTCTAAAGCACAAAACGCCTCGTCCACTTCCCATGCTTGCTGGTTCCATGTGAGGCTAGAGTCAAACAACATCTGCCCGTCATGCATGTACAAGACATCAAATGGTGTCATTTCATCATACGTTGGAGGAAGCCAAATATCAATTGTTCTTTTCGTGACAAACGAGGATGGGAAATCAGTAATTCGCACAATTTTCCCACAAGAAACGGAGGGGAGCACCTGGGAAAAACTTGAGTATGAGATCCCAAAAAAAAGATACAGGCAAAATGCCAAGTGCATGGTCTTCATCATAGTCGCAAAAATACGATAGATTGCATAAGCGATGCATGAACCTTTTGGAGTTTTTAATGTTGATATGTGAAAGTAATCCCGACAAATGAAAACAATGGACGAAAACTACTGTCATTACAGCGATTTACCTTCGCCTTCGGCATATGTCAGGTCAACCATCATCGAGGAGAAAAAAAGTGAATTGTCTGATGAAGATATCGATCGGATTATTGAAATGGCCTGGGAAGATCGAACACCTTTTGATGCGATAAAACTACAGTTTGGTTTAAGCGAGTCAAAAGTGCGCAACTTGATGAAAAAGGAATTGAAGTTTTCATCTTACACGCGATGGAGAACACGGGTTGAGGCCTGTAAAACCAAACATGTGGCGAAGAGAAATCTTGACATCGATCGGTTCAAATGCACTAGACAGCGCACAATAAGTGGAAATAAAATATCTAAACGAAACAAATGAGTACATATCTTTTTATTGGCGCTTCAAGTGCCATGGCACAGACTGCAAGCGAAAATCTTATGGATCAAGGTCACCGAATCATTGGAATTTCACGCAATGAAATCGTTGGATATTCCGAAAGGTTTATGGTCAAAGAATACGCAACTGAGGAATTGCCTGAGATCAATGAACCTATCGATGGACTTGTTTATTTTCCTGGAACAATCAACCTTAAACCATTTCATCGGTACAAGCAAGAGGAAGTAATGAACGATATGACTGTGAATGTGCTTGGTGCGTTTCAAAGCATTCAGAAGTATTTACCCAACTTGAAACAGGGTTCAAACCCTTCGATCGTTTTATTTAGTTCAGTTGCAGCATCCACCGGTATGACTTTTCACTCTTCCATTGCCATGGCGAAGGGTGCGATTGAAGGACTTACGCGATCATTGGCTGCTGAATTTGCGCCAACCATAAGGGTAAATGCCATTGCACCATCGTTAACAAACACCCCTTTGGGAGAAAAATTCCTTTCGACTCCTGAAAAGATGGAAGCATCGGCACAACGCAATCCAATGAAAAAAGTCGGAACAACAGAGGAACTATCCAATTCAATCGAATTCCTACTTAGCGAAAAATCATCCTGGATTACAGGACAGATTTTGCATGTGGATGGAGGAATGGGAACGCTTAGGGGGTAATTACAAATTACAAATTATGAATTACGAATGGGTCGACTTCTTCAGTTGGAATCTTACTTCTACGATTTAAGTATAAAAGATTTGAACAGTATCTTAATTAGTAATTCGTCATTGGTAATTCGTAATTAGTTACGAGTAATTCGCCATTACTGGGAGGCTTTACTCTTCGACTTACGGTTTTTAAGAAAAGTATGTGAGTAGGTCACACAAAGAACCAAATCTGTATTTTTCTTCGTTTGATAGTCACGCATCATGATACCAAGTTCGATGCTATTCTTCTTGTTGAAATCAATTTGAGTTCCAACTTCGTAGCGCATTTCGTTCATCAGTCCTTGCGTAACAAAATCATTACCAACTAAATAGTAGTATTGATTAAAACGATAGAATGATTCGGCACTGATGTAGGGTTTGAAGATTTTGCTTTTCAAGTTTGGTTTAATCGTGATTTTGTTCCTCCAATAAAGTTGCTCGCGCTTGAATTTGAAGTCTTCGTATTGGTAGGTGCTACTCAAATAGATGTTCACGTATTTGTCAAAACCGAACAAGGCAGCTGGATTCAAACGTAGTCCACCACTAAATCGGTACCTAGATGTCATCGCATTTCCATCAATAAGGGCATTTATGTTCGTTTGAAACGCATGACGAAATGATCCATTTATCCGTAACCATTTTGTCGCATCGTACGAAGCGTCGATGGTATAAAGTGTTCTGCTGTAAGTTGAATTTGTGAAATTGTAGCGTGATTGAAAAGCTAGGCCAAGCGTAACCTTTTTAGGCAAATCAAATTTGGCTTCAACCGCTGATCGAGAAAGCACATCGCCCACCTGAGCGTATGCACCAACTCCTAAATACCCAACAAATAATAAAGTTGAAAGTATATTTTTCATTAATAGCGAATTGAGAACGTACCAATTTCGTTGATACTGGCTTTTTCAGAAATTTCAATTGTCTTGTAGACAGGTTTTTTTTCACCTGTAATTGTATCCTGAGTCAAGGCGTAAACTTTGTAGGTTCCAACTTGCAATCCATCAAAAGTGAATTCACCGTTTGCTCCTGTTCGTGCCGATTCATTGAAGTTTGTTCCGTCCCCGTAAATCAAATAGACACGTTCGTCTGCTATGGAAATTTCAGTTCCAAACACATCATATTTGCCTTGATTTGCAACATCTACATTGAAATTGGTTGTTCCATTGTCCGCATCTGTGAGGTCAACATGTTGAATTCCCGTTAGGGTAATGATATCTCCGTTTACATCGATCACAAAGTCACCATTCATCGCGGCATCCAATGCTGCAGCTGTATTTATGGCGATATCCGCATTGGAATCGCTGTAGTTGAAATCTACTTTGATGCCTGTGCGTCCTGCAAGATTGGGATTGCCGTTGCTTACCCATGTTGGATTGTTGTACCAGATATAATAGCGGCTATTGTTCCCGGCACCATTGACTAAGAAATAATCGCCATGCTCAATATCAAGCCCGTATTTCACAGTGATTTCAATAACCTCAGCCTCTCCTAAATTGTTTTGCAATCCTACGACATTTCCGCGGATAGCGGATGTTCCACCTGGTCCAGCAACTTTCTCACAACTTGTGAAAAGTAGGGTTGAAGTGAGTCCAATGATTGATGCGGTGATGATTGATTTCATTTTTTGATAAGTTTAATGGTTGTGTAAAATTCATTGTTAGATAAGACGCGAACGAAGTAGATTCCAGCTTCGAGTTCGCTTATGTCTAGGGTTATTGTGTTCAATTGATTGACAGCAACTTCTGATGACGTTCTGCCGTCCGCAGTAACAATTTGAATGCGCGCATTCGGAATAATGTTATCGCTTTTAATGGTTACGGCACTGTTTGAAGGATTCGGGAACAGGGTAATGTCCATCGGTTTTTCCAGTTCGTTCGTTCCAAGGTCAGGGCATGAGCCGAACATATTATTGTCCATCCACGTCAAGCGACCAGTAATCCATTCTTTCAAATAATCAATTTCTTCTTGGAATGTGTCTCCTACGAAATTGTTTGGCCAAACATAAACGCCGAGTATTGGCCATTTTGTATAATTGCGCGCAGCGGGCTCAGTGAGTACAGTCGCTAAGCTATCAATGTAATTCATCAAAACCGTTGTGCTCAGGACATTTTGTCGCAACGATTGCCATCTGCAATTCACATCGTGTGCGTACAATGAATCTTCCAACATACGTTTCCACCAGAATGGGTTTTGCCATCCTCCTCCACAGTAAGAGTTGAAATTGAGTTCCCATCCCGTAGTGTCTCCACCTTGACAGTAATCTGCATTGCCGAACCCAAGGTTGAAATCCCAAAGTGGTCCAGCAAACAATTTTCCTCCATCGCTCAATTTTTCCTTGTAGAGGTAAGAAGAGATACGGTAACCATCCACGTTTTTTGTCACTTCATTCACCAACATAAAATCGATGAAAGATGGAACATCAACATATGGTCTAAAACCATCAACTGGGTCTGAGAAATTTGGTCCAGCTAAGGCGTCTTCCCAATCAGTTACATAATCTTCAATGTACCCAAGTTGAATCGGATGCATGACTGCACTCTCTGGATCGTGCATCTGAAATCCAATTGTTCCATTTCCTGGAGCAGAGCTTGTATATGGTGAATTCCATGAAATTACACCACCAGCGGTCGTTTTGTCTACTTTCAAAATATAGCCACCTGTAAGTTCGTTGTTGGTGGTGTCTTCGTACAACAATTCATCGATGTCAACGCGTCCAGGATTTTGTTTAATGCGTTCCATGAACACATAAACACCAATGTATTCGCCATTCAAAACGACTTCACAAAGCTGCGTTCTTGGCGCCCAAGAACCCATTTCATTTCCGATATGGTAGGTCAAAATGTTGCGAAGCATCGCTTTGTCTGTATAGGGTGCGTAAAGAATCCAATCGTTGTCTGACGGCCAATCAAACACCGAAACATTGTAGTTGATGTTCGTGTCTGGACCTCTTGTTTCTAGCCCATACGATTTCATAGGAAATGTGTTTGACGATGACCCTCTGCGTTCAATGGCTATTTGACCATAAAATTCATTGAAAGGATCACTGATTGAGTTGATCACTCCTGGTCCATTGTTAATGATTCCCATGAATCCGTCAACTTTGGGCTCGTCAGGAATTGTTACTCCACCCGTATTCAATACGACGATGGGCAAATTGGAGGTGCTCAATTCAATGGGCGCATTGAACCATGTTGGTGTTGGGCCAAATACTACTGAATTGTCAGCAATGCCAAAAGTTAAAAACGCTCTCGATGTGAAATCAGATGATGACGCTGTTTGATTGTGCGTTTCGATGCAGAGCGTATTTGTTCCGTTCACCAAAACAGCATTGACCTGACTGTTTGTAAAAATAAATTGTTCAGGTTGATTGCCTTGATATAATGCTGCTTCATGTGAAATTGAAGCAAGTTGATTGTAGGCCGGTTGACCTGTACCAGTTAATCCGTTTCGGGCAATTTCAACACCATTTAAATAGGCAACAAATCCATCGTCGTAGTCCATATTGAGAATGGCCTTGGTAATATTTGATACGGAAGACACATTGAATGTGATGCGGTGATAAACACTAATAGAACCATTTGGAATTACAGTATTATCGTCACCATCCCCAAATCCAAATCCACCTTGACCCGTTGACCAAGAGGTAGGAAGAAATGCAGGATCAATCCAGTTGCTTGGCGTTGAGGCATTCGGAACTGTATACTTCCACGTACTGTTATCATAAACAGCAGTCTCCCAATGATCTGTTTGTGCAAAGGCGAAAAGGGAGATAAAAGAGAGCGCTATGCTACTCCCTGTTTTCTTAAAAAATTCTGGACTTTTCAAAACGATTCATTTAGCGGTTACAAATATACCGAATGAATTTAACGATGAGTTCATACAATGTTCATTTACCTTCGTATATCGTGGTTTTAGTAAGTAAAGCTGTCAAGGGTAGGTTTTTGTCGCATTCCTATTTTTTGTTAAACCATGGAAATAACTTTAGGAAAGCCCTATATTTACACCTTAAATATGCATGTATGAGTACTTCTAAAATTGTTCTTTTTGTTGTTTTGGGTGCCCTTTTGTTGGTCATTTTCAATGGGTGTTCAACCTATAATTCGTTTGTGACTAAGGACGAATCCATCAATGGTCAATGGAAACAAGTTGAAGTTCGCTATCAAGAGCGAATGGATAAAACCAAGAATTTGTTTGAAATCGTTTTGGCGGGTGCCGACTATGAAAAAGAAACGCTAAAGGCAATCATTGAAGCGCGAACAAATGCAACAAAGATTACGTTGTCGGTAGATGATCTTTCTGAGGAAAATATTAAGAAATTTCAAAAGGTACAAGATCAGTTTAGTTCTTCATTAGGACGATTACTGGCAATCTCTGAGAACTACCCTCAATTGCGCGCAACAGATGCATTTCGTGATTTTCAAACGCAATATGAGAACATGGAGAATATGATTTCTGTCGAGCGTCGTCGATTTAATTTGTTGTGTGAGGAATACAATAAATCCATTCGTCGTTTTCCAACGAACATCTGGGCAGGAGTATACGGTTTTGACAAACGCGCCTATTTTTCATCTACCCCAGGCAGTGAAAACGCACCTGACATCAAAAAGATGCGTCAGGATAACATGTAGAAATGATGTCGTCCATATTTACTGAAGATGAACTACAGCAAATTCGCGATGCGATTGCGTTAGCAGAGTTGAGAACGTCAGGTGAAATTCGTGTGCACATTGATAAAAAGTGTTTCGGAAATCCAGTTA
The DNA here is from genome assembly GCA_044353545.1 of Crocinitomicaceae bacterium. Lineage (GTDB taxonomy): Bacteria > Bacteroidota > Bacteroidia > Flavobacteriales_D > Crocinitomicaceae > M0103. The sequence continues at coordinate 10,937 of JBILBT010000045.1, forward strand.
AAAAAGCCATCCGGGTATTTAATTCCTTGGGGATGTACCGAACGAAACAGCGCAATGCCGTTTTGATTTATGTGGCTACCCAAGATCACAAATTGGCCATTATTGGAGATCAAGGAATCAATGCGCATGTGCCCGATCATTTTTGGGACGATGAACGTGAATTCATGATCAGCTATTTTAAGCAAGGTAATATTGTGGAAGGTTTAATCGGAGGTATTTTAAAAGTAGGAGAACAAATGAAATCGGCATTTCCTTTTGAAAAGGACGATGTGAATGAATTGGACAATGAAATTACTCTTGGTTGATATGAAAAGAAATCAGGTGATTTTTCGTGTACTCCTTTTATGGGGATTTATTGCATTAACTTTTGGTTCTTTCGCCCTTGATTCTGTGATCCCGAAAGCACCCAACCCACCAAAGTTTTACAACAATTTCTCGAAAGAGTTTCCGTCTTTCTTGTCTGTATCTGATGCGGCAAAAATTGAAAAGAAACTGGATGATTTCGAGAAAGAAACCTCTAATGAAATCGTTATTGTCATCATAGATAATTTACAGGGGTATTCACCTTGGGAATTTGCAACGGACCTCGGTCACGCTTGGGGTGTTGGGAAAAAGAAGTTTGATAACGGCGCGGTACTTTTGATTAAACCAACAGGTGGGGCAGGAGAGCGGAAATCTGAGTTGGTCGTTGGATACGGTTTGGAAGGGGTAATCGGTAGTTTAACTGGGCAGCGAATCCTTGAAAATGAAATGCTTCCACAGTTTAAAAATGGGAAATATTACGAAGGGATTGACGCAGCGCTGACTGTCATCATGTCCTTGGTGAAAAAGGAATACGATGAAAAGGAATATGCCAATCGCACAGGAAATGAAGATAATCCATTGGGCGCCATTGCTGCACTCATCATCATCGCACTTGTTGTGATTTTCTTGTTCCGACGGGGAGGACGAGGCGGCGGCGGTGGTTTTACCATGGGTGCTGGTGGAATGTTCTTTGGAGGTGGTGGTTTCGGCGGAGGTTCTAGCTCTGGCGGTGGAAGTAGCTTTGGCGGTTTCGGCGGCGGTGGCTTTGGCGGTAGCGGTTCAGGCGGCAGCTGGTAAGCGGATTATTCATTTCGAGAATCATATGTTCAAGCTTAAACAGGCGCTCTCAATCTACGTGTATTTTTTATCGGTTCCTTTCGTGAATAGCCAATCTGACTTCTTACAAGGAAAGTGGTATGTCCTGAAAAAATACAGCTCAAACGGACTTGGAAGTTCCCACACGAATTCTGTTTACAAGGGATTCAGTTCGTTTCAATTCTATGGACGGTAAAGATAGCATGCGGTGCTCCGAAGTTTATGTTTTTGATGGAGATGCAACGCTTATTCAATCGGGGAAATGTCTACCACTTGATTCGATACAATATGGATTTAAATACTACGGTATCAATGGGTCTTGGATGTTTTTAGACAAGAATACCCTTCTGATCGATTACTATTTCGGACTGCGCGTGTTTCATTGCATCTTTAAATTCCGAATCATTAACGATGGTTTTGAATTGAAGCTTAGGGATCAGAAAGTGGAAGAAATGTCAGAACAATAGAACAAAAAAAGGGCCTACCGAAGTAGACCCTTTTCAATTGTATATTTCAGATTGAATTATCTTTTGATAATCATCTTTCTTTTCGTTTCAACAGAACCGTTTGATAATACTACAGTGTATCCACCAGTAGCCAAGCGGCCTAGTCGAACATCTTTCTTCGTTTCACCGTTCACATTTGACAACTGGTCATCGTAAACCAATTTACCCATCTCGTCAAATACGCGCAATGAGTAGGATTCAGTTACCATTGCGTTGAATGATACAGTAAAGTCACCTTGTGATGGGTTAGGATAGATGGTGAATGAATAAGGATCCATTTCTTCGACACCTAGTCCACTGATGGTTGATCCAACTGATGTTGCAGAAGTACATCCACTGTTCGAAGCAATTACCGTGTAAACACCGTTGGCTGTTGGTGTGTACGTTTGTCCAGTAGCACCAGAAATGATTGAACCATTGAAGTACCATTGGTTTCCAGAAGTTGCACTAGATGTCAATACTCCACCATTGTTTGTGATGGTAGGTGTTGCTGGTGTAGTAGTAACGTTCATTGTAACAGAGTTCGATGTCGCTGTTGGTGTTGTAACACAAGCTGCATTTGAAGTCATTGTGCACGTAACTATCGCGCCATTCGTTAAAACAGTTGACGTCAACGTTGGGCTGTTCACTCCTACGTTGTTACCATTCACTTGCCATTGGTAGCTAGGAGATGAACCAGAGTTTGTAGCTCCCGCAGTAAATGTTGTTGATGCTCCCGAACAAATTGTATTGTCACCTGTGATTGTCACTGAAGGTGTTACTGATGTGTTCACAGTTGTTGTGATTGCATTTGACGTTGCAGGATTGTTCGTAGCACCACTTTGATTTGATGTCATAATACATGTTACAATACTTCCCGAACTTAAGCTTGGATTTGTATATGTTGGGCTATTCGTTCCAACATTTGCTCCGTTCAACTGCCATTGGTATGAAGGATTTGTGCCTCCATTCGTTGGAGTTGCTGTAAATGTAACAGAAGTACCTGCACAAATAGAATTGTCTACATCACTTGATGCAATCGATACATTTGCATTTGTCGGTAAAGCCAATTGGAAAGAGTAAACGCGTGTTCGAATTGAGTTTGAATTTGTACCTCCATATTCACTCGTATGCCAGAATGTAGATCCATCAGGAGCAAGAGTCGTATGCGAGTAATCACCAAAACGGTTACCACCACCTGTATAAGAAGCTGTTCCTGCTGCAGCAATCGTTTCTGCAAAGGTCATCTGATTCAATGGGTCAGAAGCCAAGCGACCTGTATAGGCGCAACTTGGGAAAACTGTTGCAGATCCCGATTTCACATAACACAACCCAATGTTTCCTAGGTCATCCATAGCGATTGAGCCTACCCATCGGTAGTATGTATCTGGGGTATAGATTTGTTGTTGGTATACCGACCACGCACCAGTAGATTGATTTTGGCGCAACTCAGCCCACATGATCGAACGTTGCGTGGCACTTATTCTTACTCCCCAGTTCAACATGACTGTGTTGTAACCTGCCCATTTTCTCCATTGTGCACGGTAGGTTAAAACCCCACCAATTCCATCTAATTTTTGAGTTGTTCCAGGTTGTGCGATGTCATTCCATGATGCGTTGTACGACGCATCAAAAGAAGATGTTGGCACAGCTGAAACAAATGAGATTGCTGCTGTCGGTG
>JBILBT010000252.1:0-4542 GCA_044353545.1 Crocinitomicaceae bacterium
CATTCAGGAAACAGCTCATACGCGGATATGTGCATGACCCAGGTGCTGCGATGCTCGGGGGTGTTGCAGGTCATGCGGGGGTGTTTTCCAATGCTACGGACCTTGCTTCACTTATGCAGATGGTGCTGAACAATGGCGTCTATGGCAATTACCGTTATTTGAAAGAAGATGTCATAAAGGAATTTACACGGGCTCAATTTAGCGGCAATCGTCGGGGGGCAGGATTTGATCGTCCAAAAGCATCTGGTGGTGGAACATGCTACGAGACGGCTACGCAAAGCAGTTATGGGCACTCTGGGTTTACGGGAACGCTTGTTTGGGCCGACCCAGAACGGGGAATCAATTATGTGTTCCTTTCGAACCGTGTTTGCCCAGATCAGGAAAATTGGAAATTGCGCGACATGAACATTCGCACCGAGATTCAGAGGGTGATTTATGAGGCCTTAGCTGGAAAATAATGAAACGGAGTCATTGGAAATCGTTCATCGTTGTTTCAGTGCTTCTCTCCTTTATGGCGGCCGTGTTTGTTCGATTTCTAGCATTTCATGAGGTCCGTGCGGAACGTTTGAATTGGATGTTTGATGACCCAGCGTACCACATTTTACCTGTAGTCGATTCTTCAGCATTTATCTTTAGTATTACCTATGGATCATTGATAGCGTATCTTACCATTTACCGAAAAGTTCCGCATGCCTATGTGCTGCTTATGAGCGCGTATGCCTTTATTTTGTTGTTCCGAATAGCAACGCTTTCTTTGTTGCCTTTGGTCGTACATAGCGATTTAATCTATCTCGAAGATCCCTTTTTGAATGATTGGATTTATCCGTCGCGCATTGTTGCCGATTTGTTTTTCAGCGGACATACCGCATTGGTGTTCGCTATATACTTGTTGTCAGGCAAGAAATGGCCATTTCTCCTGTTGTCCATTGCCATTGGAACTTTACTCGTCATGCAACGCGTGCACTACAGCATTGATGTATTGGCAGCCTTTCCTTTCGCATGGTGTGCGGTTTCCTTGAGTCGTTGGATCGGTGGGAGGGTGTTTGAGAAATCGGAGTTTTGATTGGATTTTTTTTATCCTAGCCCATGGTTTCAACTCGGGGTGTGAAATTCGAGGTTTAGTGGTTCATCAATCATTTTAATGGTTTACCCCTCAATCTAAAATTGTTTCGTTTGAAGTGTGAACCATTGCAATGATCGAAATCAAGGAGAATAAGAGAAAAATTATTGCTAGCTTTAATTAATTACTTACTTGATGAAGATGCGCAACACACTAATTTAAAGCAATCCAATGAAATCAGACGCCATCGTAAAATCCTTTGCTTTTGGAAGTTTATTCTTCACTATTTTTCTAACGATTGTAGAACTGATTGCCGGTGAAATTGTACGTGTCGATCAATTGATGCTTTCCATTTTTATCTTTTTTATCGCTCTTGTTTTTAGTGGCATCGCCTCAATCCCTATCTTCTTTGTCGTCTCAGAAAAACGAATGGCCTCAATGACCAAAGCAGAAGCTTGGACTTATGTGAGAAAGGAACTTTTGCTGATGTTTTTGATATATTTCGTCTTGTTTTCAGTAGTCATACATTTCAATTCTCTCGAATTTGATATCAACAGCTACATCGCACTTGTTATTGTTCTTGGGACCTATCTACTGACCAGTTTTGTCGTTTGGAAGCGGGAACTGAAGTCCGTAAAACAACGCGAATTTGATTGATTCTTTTTGTTTCAATTTGTTGAACTTATGACCAGTATTTGTGTTTAAGCTTTAGGTTTAACTAACTTTGAACTGTAAAAATGTTCGTATGAAAATTGGTATCGTGTTGTACCCAACCTTTGGTGGGAGTGGAGTTGTAGGAACGGAGTTGGGCAAGGCTTTGGCGGCCAAAGGACATGAAATCCATTTCATCACTTATTCACAGCCAGTTCGCCTCGGAAGTTTTCGTGAGAACATATTTTACCACGAAGTTTCGGTGAGCGATTACCCCTTGTTTGAATACCAGCCTTACGAAACAGTGCTGACCAGTAAAATGGTGGATGTGGTGAAATACGAAAAGTTAGATATCCTCCATGTGCATTACGCCATTCCCCATGCTTCAGCTGCATACATGGCGCGTCAAATTCTTCGTTCTCAAGGAATAGAAATTCCATTTGTAACAACGCTGCACGGAACAGACATTACCCTCGTCGGAAAAGATCCATCGTTTGAACCTGTCATTACCTTTTGCATCAACGAGTCTAATGCAGTCACTGCGGTTTCAGAAAGTTTAAAACGCGATACCTACAGCCATTTCAATACGACCAGGGAAATTGCGGTTATTCCAAATTTTATTGTCCCATCTGATGAGCCGTCTAAAGGATGTTCAAGCCTTCGTCGCCGCTATGCAAATGACGATGAACGTATTTTGTGCCACATCTCGAATTTCAGAAAGGTGAAGCGAGTAGAGGATGTCTTGCAGATTTTTAGTCTTGTCCGAAAACGCATGCCTACAAAATTAATCTTGGCGGGTGATGGTCCTGAACGCAATAATCTAGAACGTTTGGCGCGTGAGCTGAACATTTGGGAGGATGTGATTTTCCTAGGAAAAGTAAGAGATACCGCACACGTTCTTGAGATTGCAGATGTTTTTCTTTTGCCTTCTGAAACAGAATCCTTTGGACTTGCCGCACTTGAGGCTATGGCAGTTGGTGTTCCTGTGATCTCGTCCAATACGGGTGGGATCCCCGAGGTCAACATACATGGTGAAACGGGTTTTTTATCGAATGTGGGGGCAGTGGAAGAGATGGCAGAAAACACATTGAAGATTTTGGAAAATGATGAACTTCATCAAACTTTTCGAAATAATGCATTAAAGCGATCTCACGAATTCGCCCTCGATAAAATTCTACCCATGTACGAGGCAATATATTTTGATCTGGTGAAATAAAAAAAAAGCCCTACCGAAGTAGAGCTTTTATTCCTGACATCTTACTTGGATTAGATATTCTCAATAATCATCGCAGAAGCGCCACCGCCTCCGTTACAAATGCCAGCTCCTCCAATCTTTCCGTTATTTTGTTTCAATACATTGATCAACGTGACGATGATACGTGATCCAGAATTCCCTAGAGGGTGTCCCAAAGCAACCGCCCCACCATTTACATCGACTTTCTCTGGATCAATTCCGAGGATCCGTGTGTTCGCAATCCCAACAACCGCAAAGGCTTCATTCAATTCCCAGAAATCAACATCACTTGTTTTCAATCCTGCTTTGTCCAATGCAATAGGAATGGCTTTCGACGGAGCCGTTGTAAACCATTCTGGTGCTTGAGCAGCATCTGCATAGCTGACCAATTTCGCAATCGGTGTCAAGCCATGTTTTTCAACAGCCTCAGCAGAAGCTAAAATCAATGCAGAAGCGCCATCGTTCAATGTTGACGCATTGGCCGCTGTAATAGTACCTTCCTTATCGAAAGCTGGACGCAATCCAGGGATTTTATCCAAGAAGACATTCTTGTATTCTTCGTCTTCAGCAACAATAATTGGATCACCCTTTCGCTGCGGAACAGCCACAGGAACGATTTCATTAGAAAACTTACCTGCTTTCCAAGCTTCGGCCGAACGAGTGTATGATGTAATGGCAAATGCATCTTGTTCTTCTCGTGTGATCCCGTGTTCTTTTGCGCAGAGTTCAGCGCAATTTCCCATGGGTACTTTGCTGTAAACATCCAATAAACCATCCTTTGTGATGCCATCGAGCATCGTGATGTTCCCGAATTTCACTCCATTTCTTCCGTCAACATAATGCGGTACTTGAGACATGTTTTCCATTCCACCAACGACAACGATATGATTGTCACCGGCCTTGATCGTTTGCGCACCAAGCATGATTGCTTTCATTCCGGAAGCACATACTTTATTCACTGTCGTGCACGGGACGTTGTTTCCAAGACCCGCGCCAAGTGCAGCCTGACGAGCAGGTGCCTGACCAACTCCAGCTTGTAGGACATTGCCCATAAAAACTTCATCGATCAATTCTATAGCTACATTTCCACGCTCAAGCGCACCTTTGATTGCAATAGCACCCAATTGTGTTGCAGGGATTGAAGAAAGTCCACCAAGGAATGAACCCATAGGTGTACGAACAGCCGATACAATATATACTTCTTTTGCCATTTTCTGATTTTTTTTAGACGGCCAAATGTACGAAAAAGGTTTGATTGTTTACGTCATTAAAGGTGCTGAAAACCTTGAAAAAATGTAGTTTTGCACAACTTAATTCAATGGCATGAAGTCGCGCTTTCTTTTCCTTTTTACTTTTAGCACATTCACTGTATTTGCTCAACCTGAATTTTGGAATGACACCTTGAAATATTCAACGAATGAGCGCATTAAAGATTCTACATCGACGAGTCCGTGGAAACTTAAATCGGTATATACACTGAACGGAACACAATCATCTTTTGTCAATTGGAACGCAGGAGGGCGAAACAACATCTCTTTATTGGGTTCATTTTATGGACTTGCATTTTATGGCTATGAACGCATTGCATGGAACAATG
>JBILBT010000046.1:0-14182 GCA_044353545.1 Crocinitomicaceae bacterium
AGACAATTTTATTGCGCAGTGAAAAAGACGATGCCCGACTCTTATGCTACTTACAATGGAATCCTTATCAAGACTGGAATGGCCCTGTTTTAGGATATCGATTGTTTCGAGGTATTGATGGTGTTTTCAGTTCAACGCCACTTGCCTTCCTTCCCCACGATGTATTGACCTATTTGGATGATTTGAACGAAAGCACATTTACAGGAAAAGTGTGTTACTACCTCGAAGCGGTTGAAGGTTCGAACATCTACAATGCTCCAGAACTTAGTAAGTCAAATGAAACATGTGAGGTTTTTGAACCTATCATTTATGTACCAAATGCTTTCATCGTTTCTGGAATAAACAATACCTTCTTCCCAGTTATCAGCAACTTTGATCCAACAGAATATCATTTCACCATTCTCGATCGATGGGGACAAACCGTGTTTCGATCTGACACTCCTGGTGAAGTGTGGGACGGTACCATTCAGGGTTCAGGAAAAGCAGCTGAAACCGCTACTTATGTCTACATGGTTGAATTGCGCGATGGCAATGGAGTTGAAATCATTAAACGAGGACATGTGAGTCTGCTGAGATAAAACATGAAACGCATTCTCCTCATACAAACCGCATTCTTAGGTGATGTCATTTTAGCAACACCCGTCATCGCAGAGTTGAAACGCATTTTTCCCTCATCTGAAATTTCCATTTTGGTGAAGAAAGGAAATGAATCCTTGCTTGAAAACAATCCACACATTCAAGAGGTATTCACCTTCGAAAAATCAAAAGGTAAATACAAAGAAATACTCCGATTGGTGCGAAGCTTTCGAAGGCAGAATTTCGACCTCGCCATCAACCTACATCGATTTGGAAGTTCTGGATTGATTACCATTTTATCAGGAGCCAAGAAAACCATCGGTTTTAACAAAAATCCATTTTCTTTCGCTTACTCAAAGCGCTTTCCCCATCTGATTGGCGATGGAACCCATGAGGTTGCGCGCAATCTTTCCTTGATCAAAGAATTTGGCGCTGTTGAATTACGTCGTCCCGAACTCTACCCTAGTCAAGCAAACAAGGACAGGATAAAATCGTATGCTCAAGGTCAATTCTTTTGTTTTGCTCCAGCAAGTGTCTGGTTTACCAAACAACTTCCCATTGACAAATGGATTGAATTGGCTGAGAAAAAAGTATTCGAAGGGACGGTTTATTTATTGGGAGGAAAACAAGATTATGACGTGTGTGAACACATCCGTACCTCGGTTGAAAATGGTCAAATCATCAACCTATGTGGTGAATTGAACCTGTTGGAATCCGCCGCGTTGATGTCTTCAGCCACAAGAAATTATGTCAATGACTCAGGACCTTTGCATCTGGCATCGGCCATGAATGCCCCTGTGACGGCCTTTTTCTGTTCGACCATTCCTGAGTTTGGATTCGGGCCTTTATCGGATGACTCTAAGATTCTTCAAGTGGAAGAAAAAATCTCCTGTCGACCTTGCGGCCTTCATGGTCATGCTAGCTGTCCAAAAGGTGATTTTCAATGTGGAATGGACATCGATTTGAGTGACGAATAATAAAACGACCTCATTATTTGGGACTTGATACTCCCATCCTATGAATACTGGCATTTTGATGTATTAAATCGGCATCTCCATTACATAATCTTCCATAAGGTATCCATGTCCGATGTCGATGTCCTCTACTTTGGCAATGTAAAATCCAACAGATTCATAAAATTGAACGGCTTTATTGAATCGATTGACATTCAGCGTTAGGGTAGAAATCCCGTTTGATTCAGCAACTGATAAAGCATGTTCGATCATCAATTTACCATATCCTTTACCTTGTTGAGATGGCAAGATATATAGTTTATGGACTTTTAATTGGTCACTGGACGGATGAAATGCTTGAATGCCCAAAAATCCAATGTTCCCTATTTCATTTTCCAGCAAAAAGAACTGATGTCCGCTTTCTAGTTGCGACGTGAGTTTCTGTGGATTGTACATCCATTCCAACATAAAATGAAGTTGCTCAGGTTTTAGGATGTCGCGAAAGGTATCTGGCCAAATCTGATGTGCCAATTTCGATACCTCTTCAACTTCCGAAGTATCAATCAGACGGATGTTAGCCATTATAGCTTGATGAACTGTTGTTGTTGAATTCGGCCATTGTATTCTACTCGAACCCAATATGTTCCTGCGGGCAAATCCGATACATTAACGCTGGCATTTTGCACGGGTCGTGTCAGTACTCTTCCCATTTGATCCACAATTTGCACTTTCGCAGGCAACTCATCAACCAATGTAAAACGCAAATCCTTAAGTACTGGATTTGGATAAACAGACCAATGCATTTCTTGCTCAATTTCTTCCGTTCCCACGGTCACCAAAGCTAGCTTCACCGCAGCATAGGCATTGATTTTCCCCCAACCCCACTGCGGACTTCCGGTGGTAGGGATAATTCCTGTATAGGTATCTTCACGTGCGGTTTGAATAATGATCTCTTTAATCTGCGCCGGTGATAAGTAAGGATTTGCTTCGAGAATAAGAGCGACAATCCCTGTTACCATAGGTCCAGCCATGGACGTACCCGAGAATTTAGCAAAGGGATATGTTCGGCCATTAAATGAAACAGAGGCAATCTGAGTGAATGAATTATCGGTATACGATGAAATAGACGAAGCAACAGCAACACCAGGCGCTGCAATTTCTGGTTTCAATACGCCGTCGTAACGTGGGCCAATGCTCGAAAAACTAGCAATCGATCCTCCAACTGACGATCCTCCAGGAGTGAAATATTGAGAACCATAGGCGGCTACACTGATCAAACTTGATGTGACTGAAGGTTCAGATACGCCATTTTGTGAATTTCCAGCCACTGTTCCTCCTCCGTACACAGAAAAAGGCATTCCCCAGTTTCCGACATCCGTAGACAATTCTGTCACATTCCAATAATGCACCAATCCACTGTCTGCTTGTGATTTCAGCATCACACGGAAACCTGTATTCGTGCATTTTACACGCAGACGCATTTGAGGTTTTCCATTTTGCGGATGGGCCGCATCGGCAGAGATGTTGTACCACACCGTGTCCGCGTTGACAAGCAAAAATGTATCAATGTATGATGTTGTGGATAATGTCGAGTAATACGGACTTTCATTTACCAGTGTTCCTGATGAATTGTACACCTGAATGCCAGAACTAAAGTGTTTATTCGGCTCGCCCCACATGTGAATACTTTGTCCCCACATGTTTGGATTGGAAGCATAAGAGTAAAACTCGATGCGAGAGCGCAACACATCCGCATTAAACTGTTTGCTCAAATGAAAATTCACGTTGCCATTGTTTCCTCCCGAATTGCAGAAAACTACGCCGAGTTCTGAATAATTGTCAATCGCTTGACTTAATAATGAATTCCCATCTAGCGTTCCAAAATGATACAATCCCCAGCTCATGTTGATTACCAAGCGTTTTCCTTCGCTAACAGATTTTTGATACATCCATTCCCAGGCATCGAAAACGGCACCCTCATCCACCAAGAATGTGGCAAAAAGATACTGCGCGTCAAAAGCTACACCACGGTAAATCGTTCCAGCACCTCCGCCACCAGCAATTCCGGCAACGTGTGACCCATGTGTGGCATAGCTATAAATATTTGCTGTATCTGCTCCAGCTGCAATAAATTCTGGCTGAGACGAATACTCCGTTCCATAACCAAATCCAACTGGTGCAGGACCACTTGTCTTAAATTGATCCCAAGCGGCTAAAATTCGCGTGTTTTGCATTAACGTATCATAAAACATTGGGGAAGAATAATCAAAACCCCAGTCCGTAATCCCAATCAATACGTTTTTTCCAGTATAGCCTTGTGGCAGTCCAATGCCTTGCTGAACACTGTCGGCACGAACATCTTTAACTGCTTTGTCCAAAGACTGTTTAATTTTTCCCGCCAGTTGAAGTTGTGCGATGCCTGAAATGGACATATTGGTGCCCAACAACGAAACAGGAATTTTTAAACTCACCACATCATTCAACACCGCACCGACCATGATTCCTTGAGCAGTTAACGTATTTTTTGAAAATCCCGCATCTTTTTTTCCTAAAAACGAAACGAAATCAATGCCATTGATTCTGCTGACGGCAAATCGCTCTTTGATCAGTTCCGAGGCAATGCCCTTATTGGACTGAACATCCTTCATAATCAACAGAATATCAGCACGCGAATTGGCTGGAAGTTGCGTTTGACCGAACAAAACGATCGACACACTTGTTAGAATGGCAGTAAGAATTATTTTCATTTCTTCAGGTTTCGTTTTTAAAGATAAGAAAATCATTTTGATGGATAGCTGAGAAAAAATCTTGGAAAAATAATTTTGGGAGAATAAAAAAATAAACTAACTTTCACATACCAAAATTGATCTTATGTACAATGAAATCAGCGCAGGAGTAGGTATTAAGGTTGAAACAACATTTCGTCCTGACCTTTCGGATCTTGTTGAAGGAACTTATTTTTTCAATTACCGAATCACCATTGTGAACACCAATGATTTCTCTATTCAACTGCTTCATCGTGAATGGCATATTTTCGATTCATTGCGTTCGCATGAATATGTGAGTGGAGCGGGTGTTGTGGGTGAACAACCCATCTTGCATGCAGGTCAGCAGTTTAGTTATGTTTCGGGCTGTCAACTTTTTTCTGAAATTGGTAAAATGGCCGGATATTATACCTTTCTCAACATGCAAAATGGTGCACTTTTTCAATCCAAAATCCCGAGATTTGACCTTGTTTACAGAGGAAAAATGAACTAGTGTAATGAATAAAAACCTCTTGAAAATTACGAATTACTAATTACGAGTCATTGTTGTCCGATAAAAACCACCTTTATGTTTTATCTAAACTGCACAGTGTACTTTTGTGTATTTTGAATTATGTTCAGATTTTGTTCGCTCACCTCCGCTCTCCGCTGCGAAAAAGCCGCTTGGGCGGAATATCAAAAGTGAATTTTAGTAAACTTCTTTAGTATTGACACCTGCGTTATAGCTTAGGAAGTATGTATAAACCACCCCTTGCCCCTCCACGAGGGGATTTTTATTTTTTTCTTGCTGAGTGTCAATTCACCAAACATTCGTAATCATTGTTGTTCTACTAAACCCAACTTCATGTTATATCCTATCCGGATTACTTTGATTAACTGACCCCATCGGGGTCGAATCTTTGTAACAAAAAGCCCTCCCTAAAGGCCAATGACCCCATCGGGGTCAAACAGTTTAAATACTTTATGATTAATTCAGATAAAATAAAAAACCACCCCCATTCTTTAAAAACCACTTCATAAAGCCAATGATTTCAATGTTTTCAAGAAGAACAGTAAAGTTTTATCGGACAACAATGGTTACTAATTACGAGTTTGGTGGCTGCGCCGCATCGGACACGTGAGGTCCGTTAGGAAAACCCGAAGTAGACTTTAGTCTATTGTCCTTTGTCATTCCGTCGTTTGTCTAATTTGGGATCAAAATCTCAGGTTCCCCAGAATCAATTTATTTCAGCCATCTCGAAGTACAATTTAGTCTATTGTCCTTTGTCCTTTCGTCCCTTGTCCAATATGGGATCAAATTTCGTAGAATCAAATTCCAAATTGCCGCAGGCATCAAATCCATAGTAACCCAAGAAATAACTACTTTTACAAAAATATTTTATCATGTCAAATGCCATTTTCCATGTACCGGTAGCTATAAATGAACCTGTTAAAGGGTATGCTCCGAGTTCACCAGAACGCGAAAGTTTATTGCGTAAATACCGCGAAATGTATGAACAAGACCCAATCGATGTGCCCATGTACATTGGTGGAAAAGAAGTGCGTACATCTCAGAAACACGCCATGAAAGCTCCCCATGAGCATGCCAAAGTACTTGGACATTTTAATATGGGAGATGCTTCACATGTGCGTGAGGCAATAGACACTGCCATGGCAGCTCGTGAAAAATGGTCGGCGCTTCCTTGGGAAGAACGTGCGGCAATCTTTTTAAAAGCTGCAGATTTATTGGCTGGACCTTTTCGAGATAAAATGAATGCCTCCACCATGTTGGCACAATCGAAAAACGTTTTTCAAGCTGAAATTGATGCTGCATGCGAGCTCATTGACTTCTTCAGATTCAATGTGCAGTACATGACGCAGATTTACAAGGAGCAACCTGAATCTCTTCCCGGCATGTGGAACCGTTTGGAGTACCGTCCTTTGGAAGGATTTGTGTTTGCGATTACCCCATTCAACTTTACATCAATCGCTGCCAATCTTTGCGCAGCTCCTGCGATGATGGGAAATGTCGTTGTTTGGAAACCGGCTGAATCACAAATATATTCTGCACAAGTAATCATGGAGCTTTTCAAAGCAGCGGGAGTTCCTGACGGTGTGATCAACATGATTACCGTTGAGGGTCCAGTGGCGGGTGAAGTGATTTTCTCTGACAAGAATTTTGCAGGACTTCATTTCACCGGTTCAACGGCAGTATTTAAAAACCTTTGGAAACAAATAGGCAATAACCTTGACCATTTCCGCACCTATCCGCGAATCGTTGGTGAAACCGGAGGAAAAGACTTCATAATGGTTCACCGCAGTGCCAATGCTGCTGAAGTGGCTACCGCCATGTCGCGTGGAGCTTTTGAATTTCAAGGTCAAAAATGTTCAGCAGCTTCAAGAGCCTATATTCCTTCGAACATTTGGCCTGAGGTAAAACGAATTTATGTCGAACAAGTCAATTCGTTTAAGGTTGGAAGTCCTGAAGACACTAGCCACTTTGTAAATGCTGTGATTGACGGACGTGCCTTTGATAAAATCGCTGGATACATCGACTATTGCAAAACACAGCCGGATGCTGAAATCATTACAGGTGGGAACTACGACAAATCGAAAGGTTATTTCATTGAACCGACAACCATTGTAACTAGCAATCCGAAATTCCGCACCATGTGTGAAGAGATTTTTGGACCTGTGTTAACAGTTTACGTGTACGACGAAAACAAATTTGAGGAAACCTTGGAAATCCTCGATCAAACTTCAGAATATGCCTTGACCGGTTCAATCATTTCAAATGACCGATATGCCATTCAATTGGCGACCAAGAAATTGGAAAATGCAGCTGGGAATTTCTACATCAATGACAAGCCAACAGGAGCAGTTGTTGGACAGCAACCATTTGGTGGCGCACGAGGTTCAGGCACAAATGACAAAGCAGGTGCAGCTATGAACTTGCTTCGCTGGGTTTCTGCACGAACAATTAAAGAAACCTTTGTTCCACCAACAGACTACCGTTATCCTTTTCTTGGCTAATACCACATTAAGCGCCCTTCGGGGCGTTTTTCATTGCCTTACTTTTTTCGCTATGAACACGTTCTTTTCCTCTTTCAAAAGCATTTCATTGGTTGCGGTATTCGTGATCACCTCCATTTTTGTTGCACAACGATTTCGCTATAGCCAAAATAATGAAGTGAATGGCTACAATGCAACAAGCTGGGATGCACTCGGGTATTACATGTACTTGCCCGCAACATTCATTTACGATGATATCAAGGAATTGAAATGGTTTCCAGCAATAGATTCAACATACCATGTATCTGGTGGATGGTTCTACCAAGCGATGCCTTTGGAAAATGGCCAATTCACCTTCAAGTATTTGTCAGGGGTGGCCATCATGGAAAGTCCTTTCTTCGCCCTAGGGCACCTCTCCGCTAAAATTACTGGAGCCCCACAAGATGGATTTTCTGCACCTTATCAATACGCGATTATGTTTGGCGCCCTCTTTTGGTTTTTCATTGGATTGTTCTTTTTACGAAAGGTTCTACTCCACTATTTTAACGAACAAACCACCGCCATCACCTTGCTATTGCTCTGTCTATGTTCTAACCTCATCCAGTATGTTTCTGTTGACGGCGCCATGAGTCATGCTTACATTTTTCCCTTATATTCTTTGATTCTCTGGCTAACCATTCGCTGGCATGACACCCCTCGATGGAATACTGCCCTATTGTTGGGATTGCTTTCAGGACTCGCAGTCATTTCTCGACCGACGGAATTGATTCTCATCTTCATACCCATTCTTTGGATTTGGGACAAGGAAAAACATGGTCTCACTAAATTTCAGTTTTTAAAGAAAAATCCCATTCACCTTGCCGCTGTGATTGGCGGTGGGATTACTGGGATTTTACCACAGCTTTTGTATTGGAAATACAGCACGGGAAGTTTTGTGTTTGATGTGGGCAGTAAATGGTTTTTCTTAAATCCGTGGTGGCGCGTTTTGTTTGGCCATGAAAAAGGATGGTTTTTCTATACGCCTATAGCCCTCGCGATGGTTGCTGGATTGTTCTTTATGAAAAAATACCCATTCCGAAAAGCAGTTTTGACCTTTTGCTTACTGAACATTTGGATCATTATATCTTGGTCTGACTGGCGATATGGCGCAAGTTACTCTACCCGCGCATTGACGCAAAGTTACCCTGTATTCGCCCTTGCATTGGCGTGTATGGTCGATAAAACACTGTCATTTGACCGTTTAAAATGGAGCATTCCAGTGCTGGGTATAGCCTTGATTGTTCTGAATTTTTATCAGCTAGAGATCTATAACCAAGGCGTATTGGAGAACTTTTCCCCATTGTTCCGCATCTTTCATTAAAAAAGAAAATCCTTTGAGCAGACGAAATCTGTACATTTACCCAAAAAACTAAACCATGAAATACCTTATAACGCCCTTGCTTTTGCTCTTCTTATTTAGTGCCTGTACAAAGAAAAAAGCCGAGGAACAAGCCATAACCGATGATCAAATCATACAACAGTACATTGCAGACAATGGGTTGACCGCAGTAAAAGCGAGTTCAGGATTGTATGTGGTCATTGAAGACCCAGGAACAGGAGAGTCGTGCAATGGCTTTTCAACGGTGAAAGTAGCTTACACCGGTTATTTCACGAATGGAGAGATTTTCGATGAGTCACCTATGGCAGGAGTTGACTTTTCCTTGCAATCCGTAATTTCAGGATGGACCTCAGGTATACCTTATTTTAAAGAAGGTGGCTATGGTAAATTGTTGATCCCATCCGCACTGGGTTACGGGCCGAGTGGAAGCGGTTCAATTCCAGGAAATACGGTGTTGGTTTTTGATGTGAAATTGATTCAAGTGCTTTAGGCATCTACCTCAAACATTTAAAATAATCGTAGGGTTCTAGGCAGTCATTGCACTGGTAATGCGCTTTGCAGGCCGTACTTCCAAAGAGTGATATCATTCGTGTATTCGATGAATTGCATTTCGGACAAGGAACAACGGTAGGTTTTGCAAATAACACTGTTTTGTCGGGCTCATTTTCTGGAGGAGCAATGCCATATTCACGCAGCTTATTTTTCCCTTCCTCTGAAATCCAATCGGTCGTCCATGCTGGTGACAAAGTCAACTCTACGGTGCAATGGTCAACACCTTTTTCCTTTAGTTTTTCGATGATTTGATCTTCGATCATTTTCATCGCAGGACATCCACTATAGGTTGGCGTAATTACAATGTGTGCATTCTTACCATCCGTTTCCACCGAACGAATAACCCCCAAATCGACGACGGTCAAGACAGGGATTTCAGGATCTGAAACCTCCTCAAGCCAGAGCCAGAGATCAGACGCAGTTACCATTCCATGTTGGGATATGCCCGTTGCATGTATTGCATTTCCGCCAAGATGTAGCCGAGATGTTCGGAATGCATTCCTTTGCGGCCGCCTTCCTGCTTCCAATTATTTGTGGGAATTGTCAAAGTTGCCTCTTGGAAAACATGGTTTACAGTATTTTCCCATTCTTGACGCAAATCGGATAAATCAGGTAAAATTCCCGCGTTGCGCATCTCGTCGTCCACAGCATCGGCATAAAACAATTCATTGGCATAACGCCACAATGTGTTCAGCGATTCCTGAATGCGCGCGTGTGATTCTTCCGTTCCATCTCCCAAGCGAATCACCCATTCGGATGAATGCTTTAAGTGGTATTTCGTTTCCTTCAATGATTTTTCAGCGATGGCAGCAATCATTTCGTCTGAGCTTGATTGCAAACGTTCAAACAGAATCGTTCTATAGGCATCAAACAAAAACTGTCGCATCATGGTCATTCCAAAGTCACCATTCGGCTGCTCAACAAGCAATAGATTTCGGTACTCGCGGTCAAAACGCAGGAACGCCAAATCATCGCCTGTCTTACCCTCCCCTTGCAACGATGCCGCATGGTTGAGTAGACTTGTTGCCTGACCGATTAAGTCCAAGGCAATGTTTGTCATCGCAATATCTTCTTCCAGCACAGGACCATGGCCACACCATTCAGACAAACGATGCCCGAGAATTAAACTATCGTCTGCGATGCGCAAAACAAAATCAACATGTGCTTGATTCATCTTAACTTATGAATTACATGTGAGATATACCATCTGGCACATCATAAAATGTTGGGTGCCGATAGATTTTAGAATCTGCCGGTTCAAAAAACTCTTGTGATTCTGACGGATCTGAAGCAAACACATTGTTTGATTCCACAACCCAGATACTGATTCCTTCAGAACGTCGTGTGTATACGTCGCGGGCATTTTCGAGTGCCATCTCCGCATCAGCAGCACGCAGACTCCCCACATGCTTGTGATTCAATCCTTGTTTACTGCGGATAAACACTTCCCACAATGGCCATTCATTATTTGACATTTCTATCCAATTTAAATTCTTATGCAGACTTTCGGGCAGCGCGTTTT
Organism: Crocinitomicaceae bacterium; assembly: GCA_044353545.1. GTDB lineage: Bacteria > Bacteroidota > Bacteroidia > Flavobacteriales_D > Crocinitomicaceae > M0103. Next base: position 10,738 of record JBILBT010000046.1, read on the forward strand.
TGCGCAAAAGCGGTAGCCGCTTCTCGAACCCATAGTCCTTCTTCTTTTGCTTTTCTGCGTGTATCGATGCGGTCCTTGTTACACGGACCATTTCCTTTGACAACCTCCCAGAACTCCGCCCAGTTGATTTCACCATATTCATAATGACCTGTCTCCTCGTTGAATTTCAAATCCGCATCAGGCAATGTTAAACCAATCATCTCCGCTTGCGGAACTGTAACATCCACAAATTGTTGGCGAAGCTCATCATTTGTCGAACGTTTGATTTTCCATTTCATGGATTGCGCGGTATGCTTAGATTCACCATCGCTTGGACCAAACATCATCAAGGCTGGCCACCAAAAACGGTTCAAGGCATCTTGTGCCATTGCTTTTTGTTCGGGAGAACCTTTAGCCAGTGTCATCATGATTTCAAATCCTTGACGTTGATGAAAAGACTCCTCCTTGCACACACGCACCATGGCACGCGCATAGGGACCGTATGAACAACGGCAAATTGGCACTTGGTTCATGATGGCAGCACCATCAACAAGCCAACCAATCGCACCCATGTCAGCCCATGTTAAGGTTGGGTAGTTGAAGATGGACGAATATTTTGCTTTTCCACTATGAAGATCATCGATGGTGTCCTCACGATCAGCACCCAATGTTTCAGCCGCTGAATACAAGTATAAGCCATGACCCGCTTCGTCTTGAACCTTCGCTAAAAGGACGGCTTTACGACGAAGATTGGGGGCGCGAGTGATCCAGTTTCCTTCAGGCAGCATTCCAACAATTTCAGAATGCGCATGTTGAGAAATTTGACGAATCAAGGTCTCACGATAATCGTCCGGCATCCAATCCTTCGGTTCAATCTTGATGTCTTGATCAATCTTCTCTTGAAACATGCGTTCCAGCTCTGTTATGTTCACCTCTTTCATCGCTCTTTAGCTTAGTTAGACAAATGTAATTAAAAAAGTACCTATTCGAATGAACAAGTAAGGAGAAAAGGTGTTCACTAGTAAAGCAATATTTTCCAATCTTCACACTTGAAATGACCGCTAAGTACTGACCAACGCATGAAACGAAATCACTACCTTTGCACAACAATAAATAAGGCATGACACCTAAATTCCATTCATTGCGAATTGCCGATGTAAGGCATGAAACAGAGGACACTGTATCCATCGCTTTTGATGTTCCAGAAACATTGCAGGCAGATTATGCCTTTCAAGCAGGACAATACTTGACCTTGAAAGCACAGATCGATGGTGAAGAAGTGCGTCGATCCTACTCTTTGTGTTCTGCACCTCACGAAAACGAATGGCGTGTGGCTATAAAACAAGTAGAAGGTGGAAAATTCTCGACCTATGCCAACGCAAAACTTGCCGTCGGACAAGACATGGAAGTGATGACACCAACGGGTAATTTCAGTGTCACTCCAGAAAAAAACAACAATCAAACGTATGTGCTTTTTGCGGCTGGAAGTGGGATAACGCCAATCTTGTCCATAGCAAAAACTGTATTGGAAGAAGAATCCAAAAGCTCAGTTCACTTATTCTTCGGAAACAAAGGATTTGGAAGCATCATTTTTCGAGAAGAAATTGAAGCATTGAAAAATAACTACATGGACCGATTCAGGGTGGTTCATATTCTATCTAGAGAAAATTTAGGGAATGAAATTCAGAAGGGGCGGATTACTACTGAAAAATGCGATTCGTTGTTCACTGCATTCCTGAAAAATGAGCAGATCAAGGGTGTTTATACCTGTGGTCCTGAGGAAATGATTTTAGGCGTAAAAGAAAGCATGACTCGCAATGGTGTGTCGGAAAAATCGATTCATTTTGAGTTGTTTGGCACGAATGCGAACAAGAAAAGCTCAGCTGCAGTGATCACACCTGAAATAGATTCCAATGTGACTGTCATTCTCGACGGGGATTCTATTGATCTCTCTCTGCTTTCAGGCGAAAGTATCTTGGATGCAGCACAAAAAGCAGGAGCTGATTTGCCATTTGCGTGTAAAGGGGGTGTATGTTGCACTTGCAAAGCAAAAATTCTAAAAGGGACGGCACGCATGGATGTCAATTATGCCCTTGAAAAAGATGAAGTTGAAGCGGGTTATATTTTGACCTGTCAGGCACATCCAACCAGTGAAAAATTAATTGTATCATTTGACGAATAAATTATGGGCTTATTTTCCATCTTTAAAAAAGACAAGACAGCACATCGCGGATTTCATGTCCTTACGGTAAAATCCATTGATCGCTTAACATCGAACTCCATCAAAATCGTTTTTGATGTTCCCTCGGACTTAGAGGCATCCTTTAAATTCATCCCTGGCCAATACATCACCTTATTGATCAATCACGGAGGGCAAGAAGAGCGTCGTTCATACTCGTTATGCAACGGACCAGACGAACCTCTGGCAATTGCAGTGAAAGAGGTTTCCAATGGTACAATTTCCGTTTGGTTGAACCGCGATTTAAAGGTTGGTGATGAGATTCAAGTCAGTGAACCGCAGGGGAATTTCACTTTAAATTCAACAGAGAAAAATGTTGTTGCCATTGCTGCTGGAAGTGGGATTACACCAATAATGTCCATTGCCAAACACCTGCAATCTACCGGCGGAAAGGTTGAGTTATTTTATGGAAATAGAACAGAAGCCGATATTCTTTTTAAGTCGGAGCTTGATGGTTTACATGCCGTTAAAAGGCAATATGCCTTGAGTGGTGAAACGAAAGAAGGATTTCTTTCAGGACGCATTGATAAAGAACTTATTACCTCATTAATCAAGCAGGACTTGGACATGCTCAAATCAGACGCCTTCTTTATTTGTGGGCCCGAGCAAATGATCATGGAGGTAAAGGAAACTTTGGAGTTTTTCGGCGTGAATGCTACAAAAATACGTTTTGAATTGTTCACTACACCTGTGCTGATGGTTCAGGAAAGTGTTCAAGTACAAGCTAACTATTCTGGCGACAGCAAAGTAAAAGTTATACTTGACGGGGAAGTGGCTAATTTCATATTGAACACGACTGGAAAATCACTGCTTGAAGCCAGTGAAAACGCGGGCATTGATGCCCCTTATTCATGTAAAGGTGGTGTATGTTGTTCTTGCAAAGCGAAGGTGGTTAAAGGCTCAGTTAAAATGGATTTGAATTACGCCTTGACCGATCAAGAAGTGGCGAAGGGGTACATTTTAACCTGTCAATCCCACCCAACAAGTGAAGAATTAACCATCTCTTTCGATGAGTAAAAAAACCATTGTTGTCGTTGGCGCAAGCCGTGGTATTGGAAAGGCACTTGTTGAATTTTTTGCCGCAAACTCAGATAACCGAGTGATTGCTTTATCCCGTGACCTTGAAAAAATGGAGGATAATTTTCAGGGCTACAGTAATGTAGTTGTCTTTCCATTTGATTTACTTCACAATGTGCAAAGTGAGGCGAAAACCATTTTTGAAGGCAT
>JBILBT010000253.1:0-4504 GCA_044353545.1 Crocinitomicaceae bacterium
TCAATTTGGAAAACCATATTATTGGTTGACGGGTGAATTTATGAATCAAAATCCTTCGACGGATACTGATTTGCAAGCGCTGGAGGACGGATACGCGAGTTTGGTACCAACGCAATTCGATATGACGGCATACGCAGTAATGGATGAATTTAAAAAATGGAACTTATGAATTTGAGGAATTGGTCGATTGCACATACGAAAGGATTGATTTTAGGATTGTTATCTCCTTTAATTTTTATACCTATTGTGATTTTCATGTTGAGCTGGGTACAGAATTTTCAGTTCCAGCAAATGTGGCACATGTTCACCTTAGATCCTATGACACGAAGCAAGATCATTTCGATTGCTATTATTTCAAATTTAGCTTGGTTTTACACCTTCTTGAATCGGGAAAAGTATGGAATTGCCATGGGGGTCATTGTTGGCACAATCTGTTTTTTACCCTATATCATTTACGTCAACTTTATCATGTAAATGAGCCCAGATACTACCCCGCGTAAAATTTACATGATTGCCGGTGAGGCCTCGGGTGACTTGCACGGGAGCAACGTCATTCGTCAACTTTTCGAAATGGACCATTCATTACAGGTTCGTTGTTGGGGCGGTGACCTCATGAAAAAAGAGGGTGGTGAGCTTGTGAAGCACATCAGAGAACTCGCCTTTATGGGCTTTCAGGAGGTGCTCATGAATCTACGGACGATCCTGCGCAACATGAAGCAGTGCAAAGCGGATATTGAGTCCTTTCAACCTGATGCTTTGTTATTGATCGATTATCCCGGGTTCAATTTACGCATTGCAGAATGGGCGAAAACGAAAGGAATACCTGTTTATTACTACGTTTCTCCTCAAGTGTGGGCATGGAAGCAATCACGGGTATTTAAAATTCGGAAGGTGGTAGACCATATGTTTGTCATCTTGCCCTTTGAAAAGGCCTTTTATGAAAAATTTGATTACGAAGTTGAGTTTGTAGGTCACCCTTTGCTCGATGCCATCCAACGGTATGAAGAGGAGCAAAGTGCGGGAAAATTTATCTTGAGAAATGGCTTGTCAACAAAGCCAATCATCGCTATTTTGCCCGGAAGCAGGCGGCAAGAAATTGCTAAGAAACTTCCTGTAATGTTGAAATCGGTGGAAAAGATATCAGATTATCAAATCGTTGTAGCTGGGGCTCCCAGTATGGATGAGTCCTATTATGCCGCGTTTTTAACTGAAAACACAAAAATTGTTTTTGGACAAACGTATGACCTTCTCGCAAATTCAGTGGCGGCAATAGTGACGTCCGGAACGGCAACATTAGAAACAGCCTTATTTAAAGTTCCTGAGGTGGTGTGCTATAAAAGTTCTCCTTTATCTTACCATATTGCGAAACGATTGGTGAAAATTAAATACATTTCATTGGTCAATCTCATTATGGACCGTGAAGTAGTGAAAGAATTGATCCAAGGAGATTGTACTGCCGAGAAAATTCGGCACGAGTTAAATCGAATTTTACCAGGGGGTGAATCAAGAGGTAAAATGGAAAAAGATTTTACTGAACTCACACAAATTCTTGGTGGGGGAGGCGCGAGTAAAAAAGTTGCACAATACTTGTTGAAAACTATTCCTAAGGCCTGAAATACAGCCGACATCAACAGCTAATTTTGTTTCGTGCGCATTCTATTTGCCATATCCTTTCTGTTCGCGACATTTTCATATGCGCAACAAATGAGGATCGGGGTCTTTCGCGACCATGATCTTCAAAGGATAATGTGTGCATACAATGAAGGGAGCTACACGGTATTTGCAGACACCATGAATGCTGGGGCAATACTTCCCAATGAATTTGTTGAAATATCGGTCACACAGGGAAAGGTGTTGCTGAAAAAAGGTGCAGTTGAATTGGGTGTTTTTGATCGGATTGTCTTACAACAAAATGACCCAAAAAACTCCTTGGTTCTTGCCTCCAAATCACCATCCTTGAAGCAACGAAAGTATGTTGGAGACTTTGAAATTACATGTACTGGAAAAGAATTGACGGTCGTCAATCTCGTTGAGTTGAATGATTACGTGGATGGGGTTGTCGAATCGGAGGGAGGCGGTGGTGCACATTTGGAATATTACAAGGTTCAGGCCTTAATCAGTCGGACCTATGCGCTCAAACATGCTGGAAGACATGAAAAGGAGGGCTTTGATTTGTGCGATCGAGTGCATTGTCAGGCGTATCACAACATGCTTAGGTATTCCTCGCTCATTGATTCTGCCGTTCAACAAACGACAGGATTGGTGATTGTTGACGACAAAGGAACGATGATTGAATCTTATTTTCATGCAAATTGCGGTGGACAAACATGCGAGCCGCAATACATTTGGAATGAAGAAATACCGTATCTCAACTCTTTTATTGACACGTTTTGCATCTATACAAAACAGGCGACATGGGAGAAACGCATCAATAAAAATAAATGGAGTAATTTCTTGGAATCAAAATACAACTACCCCGTTTACGACAGTGCCTTTGCGTCAATGATGTACACATTTAATCAGCCACAGCGAAAAGCATTTTACATACACCCATCTCTAGGCATTCCACTTCGTGATTTGCGTGAAGAGTTTGGATTAAAATCAACATTTTTTAGCTGTTATCCAGAAGGAGATGAGGTGGTTTTGCGCGGCCGTGGTTTCGGACATGGGGTAGGACTTTGTCAAGAAGGAGCGATGAAAATGGCGAAATCTGGTTACACGTTCGATCAGATCATTACCTTTTATTTTCCTGGTGCTGTGGTTAGCGATGAACAGGGACGAAAATTTTTCAAGCAATCGGCTGAAAGATTCTAGGTTTATTCGTAAGAAATAACGAAAATATCTTCATCATCTTTTTTGAACATCTTTTCTTCGCGAGCAAAGTTTTCTAGTTCACTCGTATAATGCAACTTGCGTAAAGTGCTGCGTGTAGATTTGAGCTTTGCCTCGGCCTCAGTTGTTGCCACGTCAATTCTATTTCGCTTTCCGATTTGATTGAAAATGGTAAAGATGTCTACATCGTCGAGAAAAAGGATGTAAATAAGAAACAAGATTCCAGTAAGAATGAATTTATTCTTTAAATATGCCCCCCATTTTTTCATAGCATCGAAGTTAAGCAGGAAATAATCGGTCTGAAATTGACGTCTGAAATAGTTATCAGAAAAGTAATGTGAAAAAGAAAGGCCCTAAACGGGCCTTCTATTATTTTAAAATTTCTTCTGCTTTGGATTTAAAATCTTGGTCTTCTTCAAACCATTGGGAGACCTTAGAGAGGAGTGTTTTAGCTTTGTCCTTTTGCTTGGCTTTGATATAGCACTTGGCTGTTTCTAAAACGCCCATTTGCAGCATCGCAACATCTGCTTCGCTCCATTCATCAATCGATGTGATTTTGGCTAACAAGGCATCGGCTTCTTTCCAAATGGTATTTGCACCACCTTTGTCTGCTTTCGCAAATTTTGTCGCTCCATCCAAATATTTAGTGCCAACTCCATTGCGTGTGATTTTATAGTATTTAAGAACCCATCCAGCAGCTTTATTGTAATCCGCAGCAGATAGCTCATTGGAAATCAACTCAACCATAGAGAGTTGAAATTTCTCAATAAATTCCTGGTGGTCGGCAAGAACTGACCCATCTTTATCGAGTTTCATCGCTTTTCCCAAGGCAGTAATGGCCTCTTTGTACGCATTTTTAAACTTCTCATCATCTGTGCCTGACTGAGAGATTTTATACAAACCTTTTGCCATCCAAAGACTAGGAAGTGGATCCTTTTTTAAATCTTCTTTCAAACTGTAATTCTCTGCTACCTTCACTAGTTTTTCGTAATTGGCATCTGCGAAGAGAATTTTAAGATCATCATATCCAGGTGCCTGCGCGGTAGCGTTCAGTCCTGTGAAAAGCAACACTAAAAGGAAAATAATTTTTTTCATGGGATTTAAATTTGGTCGGCTCGTCTTTTCAATATCTATGCCGAATGTACTAAAAACAATTTGTTCAACGATAAATGATCGACAAAGTTTCACTCTTCAACACTTCGAATGAGTAAATGCAAAATTTCTTGTGCGGCTGTTGAAATTTTTGTTCCAGGTCCGAAAACACCAAAAACGCCTGCCTTGAATAAGAAATCATAGTCTTGCTGTGGAATCACACCCCCAGCAATGACCATAATATCTGCACGGCCAAGCTGCTTCAATTCGTCGATGACTTGAGGAATAAGTGTCTTGTGTCCTGCGGCTAGTGAAGATACGCCCAAGATGTGAACATCATTTTCTACAGCTTGCTTGGCTGCCTCTGCAGGTGTTTGAAACAATGGACCAATGTCAACGTCAAAACCAATGTCAGCAAAGGAGGTGGCAATTACTTTTGCTCCTCGGTCGTGGCCATCTTGCCCCATCTTTGCAATCATAATGCGAGGACGTCGGCCTTCCAAGGCACTGAAGCGATCTGTAAGTTCGCGGGCAATTTTAAAATCTTTATCATCCATAGCTTCATGTGAATAGACTCCAC
>JBILBT010000254.1:0-4503 GCA_044353545.1 Crocinitomicaceae bacterium
GTCCTCCGCAATGCAATGAACGGCGTTGCTTGGCAAAGGAGAATTGGCTTCATTGTAGATTGTCCAACCTGCAGATTGAGCGAAAAAAAAACTTCCGTTAGCAAGAACTAACGGAAGTAAAATAAATAGTGTTTTCCATGTTTTAGTCATGGATAATAAGTCGTGTGGTATATTTTTTACCTTCATATTCGATCGCAAAGATGTACATTCCTTTGGACAGATTCTTTGTGTTTATGGACCTTTGATTCAATCCATTGTGATAACTGGCTTTTTCGGAATAGACAGTCTCACCAATGATAGAATACATTTCGTAGGTCAGTTCGCCTGAATGCTCTGTAGTGAATTGGATTGAAAACTCACCATTGTTCGGGTTTGGTGAAACGACGATTGAACGTTTAAAAAGAATGTCTTCGCCTAATCCTGCACATGAATTTACAACAGCATTTACTGGTATCAAAGCACTCGAACACGTGCTGTTTTCAGTGACAACTTGCCAATCATAGAAGAAATAATAATACGATGCTCCCGCCGAGGCACCAACAATAGACAAGATATTTGGAAGTTCATAAGGGTAAGTAGCGCTATTGTTATTGCGGTAGAGGCCTGTTGTACCGATACTCTTCCCAACAAGTCTTAAATTGGTGCCAATTGGCACATTAAAATTTAGCTGAACACGATTTGATCCTGTAAGGACATTCGCAACCATTGTTTCTATCATTACACCATTTTGGTCTTGTAACTCAATGGCAAATGAACCTGCTGATTGCGAATATACAAGAACCGATTTTAGCGTAAAGTTCACGTAGCTATTGAAGATTTCATATTGTTCTGATGTCACATAGCCACCACCACCAATGCCATTCGTGTAGGGTTCAGCATTGATTGAATCCAAATACACGTCTGTGTTTTGTGCAAAATAGGTTGTTGTTTCCGTTAAATTTGGTGTAAAAAGGGTGTCACCCGATGCTACATAATTACCGTTTGCATCGAACCATGATATATCACCTGAACCTTCAGCAATAAGTGTCATGCTTCCAGAGACGCATACGGAATCTCCTGTTGTTGTGGGCGCATCTGGCATCACATTGTTGACGATGAATGGTTCAGAGGTATTTGTTCCACAATAGTTTGACACTTCGCAGGTATATGAACCCGCTTGGTTCACAGTAATTGTTTGTGTTGTATCGCCTGTAGACCATGAAAAATTTGTTCCGGCAGATGCTGTTAAAGTCAATGTTTGACCTTCACACAAATTATTGGAGTTATTGGACGAAATGGTTGGGAGCTGATTCGAATTTGCAGGAGACTGTTGTGTTAAGGTTACAGGCACAGCAGTAAAATTATTGTCTTCATTTTCTTCTAAGAAGATGTTGTTCTTATCCACCTCCATGACGATGTAATAGTTGCCATTGCAGGTGTTTGGTGGAATGTTTATCCACATTCCGTCTAGGTATTTTCCATAAACATCCGTCCAGCCTGAAGAAATTCCTTGTTCTATGACCGAGCAGTTGTAATTTCCACCACCAAGGTTCCAATTGGGGAAGTCTACGTTATGTAAGGTACTTCCACCGAGGTATACCGTGTTTTCGTCTCGGCAGTGACCATCATATGTGCTACCGGTTGTTCCACATTGACCATAATCCATCAGGCAAAAACCAATTTTAGCTCCGGAACCGACGATTGGCCAGTTCAATGGGTTTGGGTCAGAGGTTTGAATTCGTAAAGTCATCACAGCCCAATCATCGACATGGTTGTGTCCATGAGAAGGGTGGTAGGTTACGCTCCCAGCATAGCGATCTACATAGCTCATGACGTTACCATCTTTGCTGTAGATACGTTGAGTGATGAGCTGCTTCGGATTTTGATAACCATTTGGACATGTGAAAGCGGTTCCAGATGGCACGTTAAATACCGTATCTGTTCCACATAAAAAAGTTCTTTTTCCATTGTTGTCCTCGCCTCGAACAGTAAAAGATCCATGTCCAATGTTGGGAGTCGATCCAGTCACGCGAAGTCGTCCGTTGTCAGGACCTTGGCCAGTGTAGTTCGTTCCAGCTCCCGTTTGTGGGTATTCCGTATATCCATTGTTCGAGATTCCTTTCCAAGATGCCGTAATATCGGGCAATAACAAGCAGCTCGCTGTCCCATCTGCACAAACACAAGATGTGGCATTGGTTGTCGTACATTGGGCTGAAACAGTTGAAAAAACGGATAATGTGATCAGAGTAAGTAGTAGTTGTCTTAGCATTTTTAAAAGATTTGGTGGTGAAATTTAGTAAAAAATTTCAGTTTAAGGGACATTAAGGTAAAAAAGTCAATATCGAATTTGTGATCTTTTGTAACACGTGTTACATGAATCCTAGGTTTTCGACAGTACCTTCGCACAAAAAACAAGGATTATGTTTGGTAAAGGAACTAAAATGTACAGTATTCGGAAGTTTAAATGTCCCCACTGCCAGGAAGGTAAGTTTTTTGTTTCCCATGTTTACGATTTACGCAAGGTAGGTGATGTGCGCGAATCGTGCGATAGGTGTGGAGTACATTACTCTAAAGAGCCAGGATTTTATTTTGGGGCGATGTACGTCGCTTATGCCATTGGTGTCGCGCTATTTGTTGCCCTCTGGGTTTCCTTCAATTTGTTTTTTGATTATGTGTCTACTGGAGTTCAAATTATTGTAATTGTGCTCGCTACTGTATTTCTTTCTCCGTTTATTTTCGCTTTATCAAAGATTATTTGGGCGAATATGTTTATTCCCTACGATCCAAAAGCATTGGAGCTAAAAGAAAAAGGGGTACATTGATTCCTTGAAAATAGCTCTTTCAACATGTTCATGTGCAGATTATTCTATCGATTTTTTTGCTGAGAGAAAGATTGTCCTATATTTGCCCTAGTTTAACTAAAAATTTATTGACTATGAAGAAAATTTTACTTTCTATCGGCGTTGTTCTTTCTGCTGCTGCTGCAAATGCACAAGTTGACACGCTAACTGAGTTCTTTACTGGAACTCCAACAATTTACGGAGTAGCACCTGCAAATGGTGGTGGCTATGTGTCTGGGAACAACGGTTACGATGATCTTGCTAAAATGCAGTTGTTTGATGGAACGCACGGAGTGAATGGTGGTGGATCGATCACAAGTTTGCTTTTGTGGGCTCCAGTTAAATCTGACGCTGGTACAGGTGGTTCTTTCCGCGCAGTGATTTGGGCGAACAATGCTGGTGCTCCTGGAGCTGAACTTGGTTCTGCAACAGTTACCCTTGCATCTGTTGATACAACAGCCGCTGGAATAAATGTTGCTGAGGCTGCTGTAGGTTACAATGTTGCTGCAAACTTTGCTTCAGCAATTGCTATCCCTGCAAACGGTGAGTTTTGGGCGGGTGTTGTTTTGCCAACGACTGCTGGTGATACAATTAGTTTAGTGTCGAACACGGATGGTGATTTTGCTGATGCAACAACACACACTGGTGAGTTTTGGTCAGACAATACGTTTCATACATTTGGAGATGCTCAAAACTGGGGATTACTTGTTGCTATCGCTGCTTTCCCTGTGGTGAACTTCCAAGTTGGATTAACAGAAAACGAGATCGTTTCTTCTGTTTACCCTAATCCTGCATCTGATGTATTGAACATTAACTTGAAAGCTAACGCTACTTCAGTTTCAATCATCTCTATGGATGGTAAAGTTGTTTCTACACAAAACGTAACTTCTAACACTGTAGCTGTAGACCTTTCAAATGTTTTGGCTGGTGCTTACATCTACGAAATCGTTGCTGAAAACGGAACTGTTATCCGTAACACATTCGTTAAGAAATAATTTCTTACAACACATTACAAAGAAATCGGGGCTTCGGCTCCGATTTTTTTTTTGGCTATACGTGATGCATTTACGAAACCCCCAGGATCATTAGTTACGAGTTACGAGTTACAAGTTACGAGTTACGAGTTACGAGTTATGAAGAACAATCCAGTCCTTTGTCTTTCAAACTTCGAAGCTCAAAGAGCGAAGAAGTTGTCTTAATCTCTTAAAATCTTGACATCTTAAAGTCTCTTGTCCAAAAGTCCCTTGTCCATTTAGTTACGAGTTACAAATGACGAGTTACGAAGAACAACCCAGTCCTTTGTCTTTCAAACTTCGTAGCTCAAAGAGCGAAGAAGTTGTCTTAATCTCTTAAAATCTTAAAATCTTGACATCTTAAAGTCTTTTGTCCTAAATCCTCCCCGGATACACCTTCAAGGCCTCTTCCAAACACTTTACAGCGCTGCGCAAAGCATCTTGATTCAATACGTAGGCAATGCGTGCTTCTTGTTGACCCAGACCTTTCGTGGAATAAAATCCATTGGCTGGAGCCATCATCACGGTTTGACCTTCAAAAGAAAAATCCTCCAATAGCCACTGACAGAATTTCTCCGCGTCATCAACAGGGAATTTGGCCACACAATAAAATGCACCGCTTGGCTTTGGACAAAATACACCAGGAATTTTATTTAAGCCATCTACCATAA
>JBILBT010000047.1:0-13903 GCA_044353545.1 Crocinitomicaceae bacterium
AATTTCCATCGTAGATTTTTGGCGTTGGAAGTAAATTCCAGGTAACAAGGAAGCGCGTGAATTGCGCAATCCAATTTCTGCATTCACAAATGCGGACCAGCGCATGTGGAGGTTTTCAGAGTTCTTGTCGATGAAGGAATATCCCGGGCGATTTAAGTGATACACAGCGATCCCAGCATTGATTGCACGCTGGTCATTTTGTGTCATGTATCCTTGTTTCTCTTTGTAGGTGTATACAACACCTGTTCCTGCATCGAGGTACATAAATGATGCAGAATTGAATGTTTCGCCAGAGGCCGCTGCCGAATTGTAGCTTGTTCCGTCGTATTGGCTTCCCCAACGCCCACCATTTGGATCTAGTGAACGTTGACCAAAGCCTGTATACAAACCTAGACCAATGGTACTTTTTCTGTCGATTATGAGGTGATAGGCCAATGAAAGATTGACACTCGTTGTTTTTACCTGCATCTCTCCTGCTTGGTCATTGAAAAAACTTAGACCAGTGGCCATGATGCCCTTTTTGCGGCGCTTCTTCTCGTTCAAGCGTGCATCAAAAGAAGCAGCAATGGTCTGGTATGGAACGGCCACAGAATTCCACTGACTGCGGTAATTGACGATTCCTTGCATGGGTGAATTTGCACCAGCGAGTCCGGGATTGAGCGAAAGGGGCGAATATTCCATGTGCGAGAAATGGACATCCTGAGCAACTGCGCTTCCTATACAGAATGGAAGAATTGCCAATGCGTATTTTACGAAAGAATTCATAGTTTTCAATAGTATTGTTTAGCGTAGTAAAGTTAAATTACCCGATTCCTCCACATAGGTGCCATCGGTCAGTGTTACTCGAATCTTGTAGGCATAAATTCCTGAGTTCAATTCTTTACCTCGGAACGTACCATCCCAACATTGTTGGTCAACTTCGGTAGTTTCAAATACTTTTTCACCCCAGCGGTCGTATACAGCATAAATCAGTGAGGTAATGCAATTTCCATAAATGCACAGCGTGTTGTTGGCAGAAGGCCCAGATCCATTTGGCGAGAATGCGGTTGGAATGTACAAATCTCCACATACCGTTTCAACGAAAATAGTGATCGTATCAACTCCAGTACATCCCGATGGATCAGTTCCAGTTACAATATACGTTGTTGTGACATTTGGGGTAGCTATTGGCGTAGCACATGCTACACAAGATAGATTTGTTGTTGGTGTCCAGATGTACGTTGTTGCACCAGTTGCCGTCAGTTGAACTGTCTCCCCTTGAAGGATGCTTGTGGGTGTTCCAGAAGCAACAACGTTTAGGTTGCCCAATAATCCAAGTGGATATGTTTCTGTGGCTGAACAACCATTTGCATCCGTTATAGTAACGGTATAGGAAGTGTTTCCATCCAAATTGGAAATGACAGCTCCACTCGCTGAATTGGACCACGAATAGGTGTAAGGAGCTGTTCCATTGGAAGCCACGGTACTGATTTGACCACTTCCAGGGTTTGCACAATTGTCATTGGTGATTGTTTCCGTAATTACAATGGCATTTGGAGCGGTAATGTTCGCCGTGGCTGAGCTAACACAACCCGAAGCATCGGTAACTGCTACAGTATATGTTCCAGCACTCAATCCCGTAGCTGTCGCGCCGGAACCTCCACTTGGTGTCCATGAATACGTGTAAGGCGTGGTTCCACCGGTGGCTGTTACCGTAGCTGAACCATTGTTTCCGCCAAAACAGCTCACATTCGTTGAGTTCGAAATACTTACCGTTGGACCACCAACATTCGTGACCACGACATTGGCACTTGCTGTACATCCGTTTTGATCTTGCACATTTACGGTGTAAACACCCGCAGGAATGTTACTCGCAGTAAGTCCTGAACCTCCTGTTGGAAGCCAGTTGTACGTGTATGTCCCTGTTCCCCCTGTTACCGCAATTGTAGCGGTTCCATTGCTCACGCCGCAGTTGGCTGGAGTAATGTTACTTGTTGTCACAGCGATTGCTGTCGGACCTGTGATGTTCACTGTTGTTGAGTTGGTACATCCACCGCCATCTGTAACTGTGACTGTGTATGTATTTGGCGCAAGTGCATTTTGAGTCGCACCCGTTAATCCACCCGGCGACCACGCATATGTTAATGTTCCAGTACCTCCAGTAGCCGAAACTGTCGCTGAACCATTGCTCGCACCAAAACAACTAACGTTCGATGAATTCGTCACTGAAATACTAGGGCCATTGTTCGTGTTGACTGTTGCATTTCCAGTTGCGGTACACCCATTGGCATCGCTTACGACAACGCTATAATTGCCTGCTGCGAGATTTGAAATCGTTCCGCCTGAACCCGCATTCGGTGTCCAAGTGTATGAATATGCTGTTGTTCCTCCTGTTGCTGTAGCCGTTGCTGTTCCTGTATTCGCGCCGCAGTTTGTCGGTGTCGCCGCTACGGAAACGCTCAATGCTGCTGCGGGCTGCGTGATTGTAACTGTCGTTGAGCCAGGGCAGTTGTTGGCATCGGTGACGTTCACGGTATATGTACCGGCGCTAAGTGCATTTTGCGTTGCTCCTGACAATCCTCCCGGTGTCCATGTATACGTGTAATTCGCTGCGCCTCCTGTTGCAGTTGCGGTTGCGGCACCATTCGTCCCCGCGAAACACGAAACAGGGGTTGTAGTAGAACTCACGTTGATGGTTGGACAAGGATTGGTATTACATGGCTGAATTCCTGCCGCACTTGTCAAAACAAGGACAGTTCCGTTGCCATCTATGATCTGAATTGGATAGGTGGTGATGGTTTGTGTTGTCCCAGTACCAAAAACTGTCCATGTAGTGGTTGTATTCGTGCACTGTGTTGGGGTACAGCCATTGTAAATGTTGAAAAATGGAATGTATTGAGGTGTTCCACCACATGCGGTACATTCTGCTGCATTGGCTGGTGTTGTTGTTGTGGTTGTCGTTACTCCTTGACTCCACGTATACGTTGGACTTCCGCCCGAAACTGTCAACTGACCATTGGCCTCTTGACACACAGTAAGGTTGGCGCAAGCGTTTACGTTGATTGCAATAGACTCAGATCCACAGGCTAGAGTATATGTTACGGTCTCTAAACCTACTCCAGCCGTCGCTGGATTAAAAACTCCCGTTGCGCTAACGCCTGTTCCCGACCACGTACCACCTGCTGTTGCAGCGGTTAACGTGATTGGCGAATCTGTTACGCAGACATCTTGAGGGATACAAACGGTGGCATCACAGCATGTCGTGGCTATCGGTGCACAAGCTGTGGCCGCAAAGGTTTGCACACCACCGCTGCGCGTGGTATTGGTAGAATTTCCTGTTCCACCACAAGCAATGATTTCTCCGCCTGAGTTTACTTCAACGTCATACACGCGGAAAGCTGTTGCATAAAATGCTTGCTGCACTAAGTTTGAGTTGAATTTATAGACACCTGTTTGGGAGCCGACATAGATGTTTCCACAGTTGTCGATGTCGATTCCACTGTTGGTGACTTGATTTCCCCCTAAGAACACGCTGTTGAATCCTCCTCCTGGAATTGCTACTGTAGCAAGAATGGCACCTGTTGTCAATGATCGTTTTTGAAGTTGGTTTCCACGGTGAACATAGACAGCATTGGCATCGGCACGTATGGCCATGATCCCCGCATTGTCGTAACGGAAGTCCTCACACTTGTATCCCAATCCCATCCCGTGGTTATTTTTGAAAAAGCTTGTGGTGCCACTTGGACAAAGGGTGAAGTTGTCATTGATGTATCCAATGGTATCGTGGGTTATGAAGTAATACTTCCCGTTTGGCGCAGAGGAGATGGACCGCACTTCTTCCAGATTTGGTGGGAAGGCGAACATGGGTCCATTGGAGATGAATTGTTCGTTGGATATGTTTAGTGTACTTGTATTGACGTTATAAATCACGGCATCCAACTGGAAAAGTCCTCCGCCCGTTCCACCAATAATCAAACCTGTTTGATCACAATTGAAGGCAATGTTCCAAAACTCCGCACTGGAAATAATCCCACCTGGACTGGCATTGTTGAGCAACAAAGCGCCAGCAGGACTCACTTTTTGAATTTGAGCGACAGATCCAGCGGTAACATAGGAATTTCCAGCATTGTCAACAGCAAAGGTTCCAAGCCACACGTTGGAGGTGTCGTAAGGGGTGTTGTAGGTCCATTGCAAAGCACCGGTGGAATTGTATTTTAGAATCTGCATTGGCATAATTCCCCCAAGAATGTACACATTGCCCGCAGCATCGCGCTCACATTCCCAGACGATATCCCAGTTGGTGTTGAAGACAGGTGTTTGTGTCCATGGATCGATGATGAGTGTCTTGCTGTGGTCGTAGGCATCCACAGAAAAACCAATGCGTCGTTGAGCTTGTGTGAAGGATGAACGGATGATGTTGTCGTGGTTGTCACCGTAAAATGTCACAGGAGCATGGTCGGTAATGGCACCAAAGAATGTGGGGATATTTAGTTTCCCATCCATGATGGAAAGGTCGCGATCGAAAAGCATTTGTACCTTTTCGGCATCTGCACCAGGGTGAAGAATAACAGCGTATTTGACACCAATTTGCGGGTGAACAGTATATTCAATGTCTGTGTTCGGATAAATATTTTTGTATACGATTTTCTTAAATCCTTTGGCGCCTGAAGCGGCAGTCATCTCACCGTTTTCATTGGTGTACGAGTAGTTGTGGTAGTCGCTCGTTTGGGTCTCTCCGATGAGTTCGGCATTTCCTGCTGCACCTTTCCAAGACATGTTTACCACATCGGATTTAAATAAAAATTTACCGACGAGTTTTTCATTTTTCTTGTATTCACTCACGCTGCTTGCCATTTTTTGACGAAGTGCATCGCGCTCCTCTTTCGGAATTTTTGTCGCTTCCAAGAAAGAGTATGAAACTCCTCTGTCACCAAAGAAAATTCGTGTAGCACCGAAATCTACAGCGTAGCGTATTTTACCCGTTGACGCATTTTCATGCTCGTCGAACTGACCAAGATTTTCAATGAAGGATTTGCTTTTGCTGTATTCGGCGGACCACAAGGGGGCTGTGTTTTCTTGGGCAAAAAGTGGAGAAAAGCACAAATAACTGAGCGCAAGGAAAAGAATAAGTATTCGATTCATAAGGTAGAATTTAGTTGTAAATCAAGATGTTGAGATTAAATTTGGAATCTAAAAAATCAACATTCGATAGTTTAAGCAGTGGCAAGTTACTTAAAATGTGCGAACTAAATCACTTCAATACAAGGATTTTTAAACTAGCGAAACACCTGTCATTTCGATTGGCGCGGCAATACCCATTCTGCGCAAAATCGTAGGGGCTACATCGGCTAAAATTCCGTCCTTTAGAACGAGGTCACGCTCATTACTCACGAGGATAACAGGTACGGGATTTAGCGAGTGTGCGGTATTTGGGGAGCCATCTGCATTTACTGCAAAATCGGCATTTCCATGGTCAGCGATGATGAGCAGTTCATACCCATGCTCAAGTCCTGTTTCAACGACGTTTTGCAAGCACGAATCAACCGTTTCTATTGCTTTAACGATGGCTCCGTAAACACCGGTGTGTCCAACCATATCTGGATTTGCAAAGTTCAAACAAAAGAAATCTGGACGTTTAGTTTTCATACAGTTTACGATTTGATCACGCACTTCTGGCGCACTCATTTCGGGCTGTAAATCGTAGGTGGCCACTTTGGGTGAATTCACAAGAATGCGGTCCTCCATAGGAAATTCTTCCTCTCGACCACCATTAAAAAAGAAGGTCACGTGCGGATATTTCTCTGTTTCCGCGATGCGCACTTGCGATTTGTCGAGTATGGATAAAACTTCTCCAAGGGTATTCTTTAGGTTGTCTTTCTCATAGATGACATGCACATTTTTGAATTCCGAATCATAGCGTGTCATGGTGTAATATTCCAAATTCAGGGCTTTCATGTTGAATTCATGAAAATCACGTTGGGTGAGTGCGATGCTAATTTCTCTCGGACGATCTGTGCGGAAGTTGAAATTGATGACCACATCGCCATCTTCGATTTTAGCAATGGGCTGACCTTTTTCCGTGATTACTGCGGGTTCAATGAATTCATCCGTTATACCATTTTCATAAGATGCGGCAATCGCTTCTGCAGCAGAAGAATAAGATTCACCTTCACCATTGACCATGACGTCGTAGGCCTTTTTGATGCGTTCCCAACGATTGTCGCGATCCATAGCATAATAGCGACCTATCACTGTGGCAATTCGTCCTGTAGTTTGAGTTAGTTCTTGCTCCAATTCCTCGATGAATGCCTTGCCACTTTTTGGATCGCAATCGCGGCCATCCGTGAAAGCGTGGATAAATACATCTTGTAAGTCATATTGCTTAGCAAGTTTACACAGGGCATAGATGTGTTCCTGATTGCTGTGGACGCCTCCTTTTGACACCAAACCGATGAGGTGCAATTTTACCTTTTGCTCTTTCGCGTGCTGAAAGGCTTTGAGCAGTTTTGGATTTTGAAAAAAATCACCGTCTCGAATCGCTTTGTTGATTCGGGTAAGTTCTTGGTAAACAATTCGTCCAGCACCAATATTTAGGTGCCCAACCTCAGAGTTCCCCATTTGTCCATCGGGCAAACCAACATGTTCTCCACTGGTCAATAAGGTGGCATGTGGCCGATTGGACATGAGTTGGTCCATGAACGGTGTGTGGGCATTGAAAACAGCATCTGAGTGAGAATGGTCACCCAAACCCCAGCCGTCAAGAATTATAAGCCCGAGGCGTCTTGTCATTTTATAAAGTTATCTGAAAAATTGCTCCCTTTGACACATTTGGGGAATAGGTGAGTGTGCCACCGTGCAATTTAACGAATTCGGAAGCAATAAACAATCCCAAACCGCTTCCTTTGGTGGTGCGTGTTTCTTCGTTTCCTCCGCGTCTAAATTTCTCGAAGATTTCCTGTTCCATGCCTGCGGGTACGCCAGCACCCTGGTCGGCAATGCGGATGATTGTTTTTCCCTGTTCGCGCTTTAGCTGAATGTCAATCTCTTCATGGGTATATTTCAAAGCATTGTCAATCAAATTGCTGATGGCGGCATCGAGCATAAGTTTATCTCCAATCACACGAATATCACTGGCTATAGTAGCTTTGATGCGTGATGGTTTATCTTGGAGTTTTCCATCCAGACGCTCGATGATGCGTTGCACCAATGTGGAAAGATCAATGTCGGTTCGCTCCGATTGAAACGTGTGATTCTCCAAACGTGCTGCATTTAAAATGTTGTCAATCAATGCTTCCAGCCGTTCGTTTTCAGCGATTGCCTTTTGCAAAAGTTCTTGTCGCAATTCTTTGTCAAGTTCACGTTTTAGAATTGTCTGAAGGTACAATTTATTGGAGGCGAGGGGTGTTTTGAGTTCATGCGTGACCGAAAGCATGAAGTTGTTTTGTTGCTGCGAAAGTTTCAATTCCTTTTTAATGGAGCTGCGGATTTTCCAAATCCCAGCCACGAGAATGGCAAAGAATACGAGTCCTTCTCCCATGATCATGGTGATGCGTTTGGAAATCTCTGAGGGCTCTTGCTTCAGTTCTTCTGTAAGCTCAATCAAATGGTAGGCCCACCACGCAAATTGCACCAACGCGTAAATCCCGAGGATGTAAAAGAGGATGGCGTTTTGGCGTTTCACGGTCCTGAAGATTTTTAATAAGCACGCTCATTCTTGCCTTCAACCCAGTTGATAAAGGCCTTGTTTACCACCTTGTTCCCGCCAGGGGTAGGGTAATTGCCTGTGAAGTACCAATCGCCTAGGTTTTGAGGACATGAAAGGTGGAGGTTTTCAACGGTCTGATAGATGATTTTTACCTCCGCGTTGAGCTTTGGCGGAGTCAGTAATTCGGCAATCTTATCTGAAACTTCTTGATCAGTGAATGGCGAATAGATGTCTTTCACATGATTCACGATGTCCTCCTTTGGCAAATTGACTTGCAACAAACAACGTTGGTACACCTGCTGTATACGGTCTTCCATTCCGCGGTCTTTCAACAGTTGAATTGCCGCTTCAAAGGCTATGAAATCTCCCATTTTTGCCATGTCTATACCATAGCAATCTGGATATCTGATTTGAGGTGCAGAGGATACAACAATGATCTTCTTTGGATTGAGTCGGTCAAGAATTTTTAATATGCTTTGCTTTAAGGTTGTTCCTCGAACGATTGAATCATCGATGACGACAAGATTGTCTTTTCCGCGTTTGACGCTGCCATAGGTGATGTCGTATACGTGAGCCACAAGGTCATCGCGAGAATCATCTTGGGTAATGAAGGTTCGAAGTTTAGCGTCCTTTATAGCGATCTTTTCGATGCGCGCACGTTGGTATATGATTTCTTTCAGACGATCTTCCGTCAGTGTATTTCCTTCAGCAAGTATGGCTTTAAATTTACGGTCGTTGAGTTGATCTTCCAAGCCTTTGATCATTCCGTAAAAAGAAACTTCGGCCGTATTTGGGATGAATGAAAAAACGGAGTTGTCCAAATCTCCATCAATCGCTTCCATGACTTGTGGAACGACATATTTTCCCAACAGTTTTCGTTCTTCATAGATTTCACGATCATTCCCTCTGGAGAAATAAATGCGTTCAAAGGAACATTTTTTCGGCTCTAAAGGTTCGTTGATTTCTACTTCAGCAACTTCACCATTTTTACGGATGATTAGTGCATGGCCAGGCGCGAGTTCTTGCACATCCTCATCTTTGATGTTGAAGGCGGTTTGAATCACGGGACGTTCAGATGTCACTACACAAATCTCATCATCTTCGTACCAATAGGCAGGACGAATACCTGATGGATCGCGCAACACAAAGGCATCGCCATGACCAAAGAGACCAGCCATTGCATAGCCGCCGTCCCAGTCTTCTGATGCCTTTTTGAGTATTTTTTCGATATCGATGTGTTCAGCAATCAAGTTGTAGACCTCCTGATTCGTGATGTCTGCATGCTTCAATTTTGCGTATAGTTCTTCATTTTCTACATCGAGGAAGTGGCCAATTTTTTCCAAGACCGTTACGGTATCAGACTTCTCTTTTGGATGCTGACCAATTTCAATCAAGACGCTGAAAAGTTCATCCACATTGGTGAGGTTGAAGTTCCCTGCAACCACGAGGTTTCGTGTAATCCAGTTGTTTTGACGGAGAAAAGGGTGGCAACTTTCGATGGAATTTCTTCCGAATGTGCCATAGCGGAGGTGACCTAAGAACAATTCGCCCGTAAATCCAGCGTGTTTTTTTAGGTAATTTACATCCTTTAAATGGTCAGGATTTTCCTCGCCAATTTCCCGAAAACGAGCATTCACATAATCGAAGATGTCTTGAATGGGTTTGCTATCGATGGAACGGTAACGCGAAATGTAGCGTTCACCGGGTGCCATGTCCAGTTTGATGTTCGCAATTCCAGCGCCATCTTGTCCACGATTATGCTGCTTTTCCATCAAGAGGTGCAGCTTATTGATCCCATAAAACGGCGTACCATAGGTATCGAGGTAATATTGGAGGGGCTTCTTCAAACGAAGTAAGGCTATTCCGCACTCGTGTTGTATGGCATCGCTCATGGGTACAATAGTGTAAAAATGAGCGTAAAGTTAAAGTTAATTTAACCGTTTAACTGAAAAATTATTTCACAATTAATGAACAATTTAGGCAACCTTAAGGGTACTTTTTGTGTTTAAAGCATGACACGCTCCAAGGCTTGAAATGTTAAAGGCAGAATAGGTTTTGAAAGAACGTGTGAATTGTATTAACTTCGATTGTTCATGCCAAAGATTTTAACTGCCGTATTGTCCTTATTCATCTGTCTTTCTGCTCTTTCGCAGGAGGTGTGGATGCACCCCAATCGTGGGCAATGGGACGGTAGGGTCCGGTATAAAGTTGAGCTTCAGCAGGGAGAAATGTTGCTGGAAAACAATGGCTTCACTTATCATTTGTTTCAACAGCCAGAACATGCGCACGACAATCATTCACAAGAAGAAACTGCCTCGACAGAAAGTTTTCCCGTTCAAGTGATTCGGTCGCGCTTTCTAAATTCCAGTTTTTCAGGGAAAATGGAGGAATCAGATTCTTCGTCTTTTTACCGGAATTATTTCTTGGGCAATGACCAAAGTACGTGGAAATCTGAAATTCACAGTGTCGGTCTGGTCGAGTACAAAGCCTTGTATTTAGGAATTGACTTGATTGTCGATGGGCGTGATCAAAAACTGAAATATTCGTACCGCGTTTCTCCAGGCGCGGATTTTACCAACATAGCCTTTCAAATCGACGGCGCAGATCGCGTTGAACTTTCGGATGCTGGTGAATTGCTCATTCACCACCGTTTTGGGCAGATTTCGGAATCGAAACCGATCGCTTGGACGGAGAAAGATGGAAAGCGCAAAAGCGTAAAGATAAAATTTGTTGTAGATGGCAATGTGGTGCGCTATGCACTGCCTGAATCCTATGACGAAACGGCAACCTTGGTGATCGATCCGTATTTGGTGTTCTCATCCTTTACGGGTTCAGCTGCAGACAATTGGGGCTTTACGGCGGCTCCCGATCCTTTGGGGAATCTCTTTGCGGGTGGAATAGTTTTCGGTGCAGGTTATCCCATTACAACGGGCGCTTATGATGCGAACTATGCCATTGGAACAGAATCGGGATACCAGATTGATGTTGGATTGACCAAATTCAATGCGACGGGCACAGCACTGCTTTATTCGACTTACCTTGGTGGACTTGGGAATGAAACACCGCACAGTATTGTTTGTGCCCCAAATGGCGAATTGTTTGTGTTTGGTGTGACTTCATCCAGTAATTTTCCGATGGGGCCAACCCCGTATGATAACAGCTTCAACGGCGGACCAACAGAATTTGAAAGTTCAATCAACTTTACAGGTTCTGACATTTACATAGCTCGTTTTAATGCCGCGGGAACAGGACTTCTTGCATCTACCTATGTCGGAGGTTCAGGAACGGATGGCTTGAACACCTTGAATTTGCATTATAATTACGGTGACCAATTTCGGGGTGAGATCATTTTGGACGCCAACAACAACGTGTTCATTGCATCTACCACCCAATCATCAAATTTTCCTGTGGTGCAAGGTACCCAGGCAGCATTGAATGGCGCACAAGATGCGGTCATTTTTAAGATGCCGTCGTCCTTAAACACCATGACGTGGAGTACATTTTTTGGCGGAAGTGGCAACGAAACGGCATATTCCATCCAAGTGGCACCGAACGGTGAAATATATGCCGCAGGTGGCACAAGTTCGGCACAATTGCCGATGACTGTTGGAAACGATCTTTCATACAATGGCGGTTTGGCAGATGGCTATGTTGCACGTTTCAATCCTGCGAATGGAGCCGTGATTTCTGGAACCTTTATGGGCTTGAATGAGTACGATCAAACGTATTTTGTGCAGCTCGACTTGGACAACAACGCCTATGTGTTTGGTCAGTCGGAGTCTCCTTGGCCAATGACACCTGGGTTATACGGGACGCCCAATTCAGGACAGTTTATCCGGAAATACGACCCCACATTGAATACCATTTTATGGACAACGATGGTTGGAGCTGGAACTGGAAACGTGGAAATTTCTCCCACAGCGTTCTTGGTGTCTGATTGCTATGAAATATACTTTTCAGGTTGGGGTGGAAACGTGAATCAAAGTTCTATGGCTAGCTTTAGCTCGAGCAATGGGTTTCAAGTGACGGCGGATGCCTTTCAAACAGTGACCAATGGGAGTAATTTTTATATTGCGGTGCTCGAGCAGGATGCTTCTCTGTTGAAATATGCCACTTACATGGGTGGATTATCTAGTTCATCAAACCATGTGGATGGTGGAACAAGCCGTTTTGACAAGTCGGGGAGAATCTATCATGCGGTTTGTGGAGCTTGTGGCGGGAATGATTATGGATTTACGTCAACTCCCGGAGTTTGGTCGCCAACGAACAACAGTTCGAATTGCAACTTGGCGGCGTATAAGTTTGAGTTGAATACGATCACGGCTGTGGTTTCCGACCCAGATCCATTGATTTGTTTGCCAGATCCTGTAGTCTTCTCAAACAATAGTGCCAATGGAAATTCATTTCTCTGGAATTTTGGAGACAATACCACATCTACGGAAGTCAATCCGATCCACCTATACAATGGTCCAGGAGAATATACCGTTACCCTCGTTGTGGCCGATTCGAATGGTTGTTATTCTCCGGATTCAGTTGAATTCATTGTAAACATTGGAGATTTTCAAGGGGGCGTAACTCAGCCTTCAGGTGCAATTTGTCCAGGTGTACCCACGATGATCGAGGCCTTTGGAGGTTCGCAATATACATGGACACCAGCGAATTTGTTGGACAATGCGTCGAGCTCAACACCTGTTGCGACAATTTTCCAAACGACTGTTTTTACAGTTGTAGTGTCCGATAGCTGTGGAACAGATACGCTTCAGGTGACCTTGCCTGTGTACCAGGACGACCCCATCGTTTCTGAAGACACCTCCATCTGTATAGGAGGAAGTGCAAATCTCTCGGTTGTGGGCAATGGAACATTTTTATGGTCACCGAGTGAAGGATTGTCTTCGGTCACTTCTTCAAACCCCATTGCTACCCCAACGATTACAACGGAGTACATGGTTCAAACTACCTCGCTAAATAGCTGTGTGTACATGGATTCAGTGACTGTCTTGGTATATTTCGACCCACCAATGCCGGTCATTCCAGATGTGGTGCCGATGTGTTTTGGTGCTTCAGTAGTAATCAACGTTTCGGGTGCTGAAACCTACGTTTGGAGCCCAGCGGTTGCCATCACGCCGCAGACAGGACCCTTGGTGACTGTTTCTCCAGCTAGCGATTTTACCTATTACTGTGATTTCATCAATGCTTGCGGAGTTGTTACGGATAGCGTTTTGGTGGATGTGATTTCAGCGACGATTACAGCAGGCAATGATACGATTGTTTGTCCCGGTGAATCTGCGCCAATTTGGGCAGCAGGAGGAGTTTCTTATGTCTGGACACCTTCGAATACTCTGAGCAGTGCATTTACTTCCCAAACAATTGCAACACCAATGAGTCCTACTGTGTATACTGTGCTTGGAACGGATGCGACGGGATGTACTGATTCCGACAGTGTGTTCGTCGATTTGTTTCCGCAGCCTTTTATTCAAACATCTCCCGATGTATTCGCGATGTATGGGGATGAAGTGCAACTGAGTGCGACGAGTACCACGAGTGGGTCCTATTTTTGGTCACCTGCCGAGTATTTGAGTTGCGTGGTCTGTATTTCACCGATAGCGACGCCAAGTCAAACTACGACCTATACGGTGTCGTACACGGATGCCAATGGTTGTTCAGCGCAAGACAATGTAACGATCCATTTTGACCCCATGATTTTTGTGCCGAATACCTTTACCCCTGATGGCAATGAGTTCAATCAAGCATTTCACATCGTTGCGTCGAACATTTCAGCATTGGAACTTATGATTTTCGATCGCTGGGGTGAGTTGATTTTCACCATGAACGATGTTAACGACTATTGGGATGGGAGTTTTAACGGTTATCCCTGTCAGGACGGAACCTATACGTGGAAGATGAGGTATTGGAATGAATCAGATGAAGAATTCCAATTGACGGGACATGTGAACTTACTTCGTTAGACTAAACGAATTTGGGATCTGTTTCCATCACATGACCGCACTTCTTGCATGTTCTCATGTCTTCAGATGTATAGAACTCCTTAAACCGTGGAATAAAGTCATTTTCGATATTGCTTAGCGGGAAGCGGTATTCTTTGAGCTTGTTATTGCATTTCTCACAGAACCACATCAATCCATCTACAAGATCTGTTCCTTTGCGCACTCTTTCGATCACCAATCCAACCGTGTTTGGTCCACGCATCGGGGAGTGGGG
>JBILBT010000255.1:0-4426 GCA_044353545.1 Crocinitomicaceae bacterium
CGAGTTCGGTCGAATGGCGCAACAACATCTACACCAAGCGTAAATATTTTTCCAAAGTCCATGCTGGCGCCTATTCTAAAATCGGCGGCATTTTTCAAGATATATTTTTCTTGGCCTTGTAGTGAAAGCATCCCACCATCACGCAACAATTGATTGATCGACTGAGTGACGTTGTAATCCGATAATCCATTCACAGAAACCTGAGTCAAAAGCGTATCATTTACCTTGTACACGTTTCTATTGTAAACCACCTGTCCTATGTTGTTTATGGAGGCTGCGATTTTCAGTTTATTGAAAAGAATCGCACTTAGGGACAAGTCAATGCCGTAGCCATTCCCTACCGACTTTGGAAAATTTCCAGATTGTGTTATTGTTGATGGATTGAGTGAGGCCACGTTTCCATAATCGATATTGAATCTCGGTGTAACAGATGAATACATGAACAAACCGCTTTCATTCGATTGCATGTTGAACATCGCCATCGATTGAATGAAACGGCCGCCTACACCACCATAAACGACGAAAACTGAATCTTTACCAAATAATTTTCGGCCATATCCGAAATTGTAATAGCGATTCCACACCGATCGGATTTCGGAACCGTTGGTGATGGCACTTAACTTAAGTGGAACAGAAATAGAACCTAAAATCACAGAATTAAGCGTATCTGCCGATAAGTTGGCTGAATTGGCAATCATTGAAGTATCGCTGTTGATCACAATTTGTAGGGAATCAAAATAGGATGAAAATTTTCCACGGAAGAGGATGTCCGTTGTTTGTTGATTGAACTTAGAATACCATTGGTAGTTTTCTTGAACATTAAAAGCGATGCCACCGAACTTTTCATTTTGATATGCAAAACCAAACCAATTGAGATTTAAGAACATTGACACTCCGGCTTGCGCATAGTCACCTGCTGCTTCGCGTTGTGCATTCCAGTCGTATGGTGTTGGATTTGTTCCCAATGCTTGTTCTTTTACCGCACCAAAAAACTTCTTCAATTTGGTGCTGTTCATGGCGTCAGAATACACACCAAACCCAAATTCGGTCATACCTAGGGTTGTGTGTTTTCCCGAATAGCCTGTTCCCCAGCCCAGTGCAGACGTATTGATTCCTAAGCAGTGATAGTCGCTTACGAATGTTGTTGCAACGCCTTTCCCTACGGCTGAATATGCAATACCTTGTGTTTGATTGAATGCTGTAAAAGAACAGAGAATAGCAATAATGAGTAGTGTTGACTTCATATCGATTGTTTAGATTCACCGAAATTACGGAACTTTTAGAAAACCAAAAAGGGGAACGCATTCAAATGAAACGTGTTCCCCTTTTCGCATACCTAACCTTGCTAAAACTATAAAACCTACAGAATCAAACTATGGAAATGATTCTGTTCTGCAAAAGTAGTCATTAATTCGAATCAACGAAACTTTTCAGTAAAAAAATGAAAATAAATTATCCTAAGGCCACATCAAGAATCATCATCACAAGGAACCCACCAATAAATCCGAGCACAGCGAGATCGGTGTATTTGTCCCGTTGCGTTTCAGGAATCACCTCTTCAACAACCACAAAGATCATTGCACCTGCGGCAAATGCCAAGGCAAAAGGCAAAATAGGCTCCATGTAAATGACAGCAACGGCACCAATTACCCCAGCAATGGGTTCTACAATGGCCGATAATTGACCATACCAAAAGGATTTGAAACGACTTACTCCTGCTCTCCTTAGCGGCATAGCAACTGCAAATCCTTCAGGAAAATTTTGAATACCAATACCAATGGCCAATGCAATTGCACCCGCGATACTCGCATCGGGCATTCCGTGTGCCGCAGCACCAAACAAGACACCTACGGCAAGCCCTTCCGGGATATTATGCAACGTTATGGCCAATACAAGAAGTGTGGTCTTATGAAGTTGTGTTTTCACACCCTCAGTTTCATGGTCTGCAAAATTGAGATGCAGATGGGGTAATTTTTTGTCCAAGAAAAAGAGAAACAAGGCACCAAGTAAAAATCCTACCGCTGCTGGCATCCACGAATATCCCGGATACATGCGTTCAGACATTTTAATGGCAGGATTCAGCAATGACCAAAAACTAGCTGCGACCATTACTCCACCGGTAAATCCGAGCATAGCATCCAACCAACTGCGGTGCATATTTTTAAATAAAAACACCAAAGAAGCTCCAGCCGCTGTCATCAACCAAGTAAAGATGGTCGCTAAAAGTGCCGCCATTACCGGATCAATTCCTGATAGATATTGCTCTAAAGCATGCATTTAAAATAGTTTAATACAAATATACGTCAAGAGGAAGTGGGATTACAAAAGATTAACGTTTTAATACAGTAATTTCCTTGGAGATGTCCATTTTATTAGGAAACTCTCACTATCTTTGCAGCCAAATTTTACAATTTAAAGGACACAATGGCAAGCAACAGAACATTCACCATGTTAAAGCCTGATGCGATCGAGAATGGTCACATGGGAAAAATTATCGATATGATCCTCAACGCAGGATTTGAGATTAAAGCAATGAAATTGACTCAACTTACTGAAGAGCAAGCGAAAGAATTCTACGAAGTACATGCTGAGCGCCCATTTTATGGTGAGTTGGTTGAATACATGACATCAGGACCAATCGTTGCTGCGATTCTTGAAAAAGACAATGCTGTTGCTGATTTCCGCGCATTGATTGGTGCAACTGATCCAGCGGACGCTGCTGAAGGAACTATTCGTAAATATTATGCTGAATCTAAAGGACGCAATGCTGTTCACGGATCAGATTCAGATGAAAACGCAGAAATTGAATCACATTTCCATTTCACTGCTGCAGAAATCATCTAAATAAAGATTTAATCACTGTCATAAAAGCCGTTCTTTTGAGCGGCTTTTTTTGTTTTCAGTTTTTTACTTTCATGATAAAAATCATTTGTTCCCTTCCTAGAAATACTGAATTTTGAAGAAACAATCAAACCACTCTATCATGAACCAAACACGATTTAGATTCCTCATTGCGAGCACATTCTTTGCCGCTGGAATCGCAGCAGTTTCCGTTTATTCCTGTGAAAAGGAATCCATCACGCCCGGACTTTCAAGAACAAACGCCGATGTCGAGATTAAAAAAGTTGTCATGCCTGCTGATTTTTGCGGTGAACTAATCAGCAAACCCGTTTTAGATTCACATGGTGCTATCGTCGCAGAATCTATGATTTACAACACGGATAAATATTTAATCGTAAGTGTCTATGCACAAAATGGGCGCTACATAGAAGACGTGTATATGAATATTAGCAAGACATTCGATGAAATACCTTTGACCGACTGGGGGGATCCGCAGTACAACTCTTTTAATTTTAAAATTATCGGAAAGAAATTATGCAATATTCGAACGTTTCAGGTTCCATTGAAACAGGTGCCTAGAACTGCAATGATCACTTTGATGGCCGAAGTTCGACCCTTGATCCCTACGAGCATGAGCGAGAAGGAAGCATCACGACTCTCTCAATCATGGATTGAAGGCAAAATTTATGGCGGCGAACAGAAAGGTCGAGCGTTTATGCACAACTATACCTATTGTCCTGGAAATGTCCCTGTTGATCCTGATTTGGTCTCAGCCAACTAAACAACAGTCGAGGTGGGATTTACGCAAGTATTTCCCGCTTTATTATCAAGGTAACACTGAACAATTTCTGATATCTCTTTGACTGATACGAACTGGAAGATTTTTCGAGCAAATTCATCTTAAATTGGCTTGAATTGGTTATTTTTGACTACCAACAAACAGACAAAAATGCACTATTCCCATTCCGTTGAAGAACGATTTCTTCGCTATGTACAAATTGACACAACTGCGGATCCAAATTCCACTTCTTTTCCTTCTTCGGAGAAGCAAAAGGATTTGGCTAGAATTCTTGAAAAAGAGTTGAAAGATTTAGGTTTATCACATGTCGAAATGGACCAATGGGGATATGTTTTCGGGACGATTCCGTCGAATAGCTCAAATGCTTCATTACCGACAATCTGTTTTTGCTCACACATGGATACAGCGCCGGATTGCAGTGGAACAAACGTTAAACCCATTGTTCATCGAAACTACACGGGAGCGCCAATCACATTGCCGGACGATCCGAGTCAAGTCATTACCGTTGAGCGACATTCTTACCTAAAAGAAAAAATTGGAGACGACATCATCACTGCAAGTGGATTGACACTATTGGGGGCCGATGACAAAGCTGGTGTTGCCATCATTATGGATTTGGCTCAATTCCTCATGACGCATCCAGAAATTCCACATGGGGAGATACGCATTTTATTTACCCCTGATGAAGAGGTAGGTCGTGGCGTTGAACACTTGGACATGTCTAAAGTCAATGCACCTTATGGCTACACCTTGGATGGCGGAACCTTGGGCGACATTGAGGACGAA
>JBILBT010000048.1:0-13839 GCA_044353545.1 Crocinitomicaceae bacterium
GCATTTGATTGGTCGCTGTATCAAGGCTTACTGATGAAATCACAGGAATATCAGGGGTCAACATGTCCTCTAAGTCATCGCCTTGAATGTTGGACGTGAAGTCACACGGCGTGTTGTTCAGCACGACTTGGTAGCTCAAATATGCCTGACAAATATCAATCGTATCGATGAAGGCATTCACCCCATAATTTACGCTATCGATCAAGGTCCATATACCCGTTGGGTATTCACGGTAAATGTAGTACTGGTCATCCATTGAAGACCAAGCAACAGATACTGGATCGTTCCATTGGAGTACCGCTGTGCCATTCGACGGATTCACCAAATTCAAGAAGATGTTG
Source organism: Crocinitomicaceae bacterium (assembly GCA_044353545.1). Taxonomy (GTDB): domain Bacteria; phylum Bacteroidota; class Bacteroidia; order Flavobacteriales_D; family Crocinitomicaceae; genus M0103. The sequence continues at coordinate 342 of JBILBT010000048.1, forward strand.
GATACGGTATCGCTATTTCGTAGTGCATTGCCATTGCATCCTGACACAACAGAAATAAAATAGTCGTTGGCTTGTGTCACTGCAGGATCTGTCCAGCTGGTGGTGGCGATCGAGTTGATCGTAGCGAGGAGCCCATCTTGAACAGAATGAATTTGATAGGCGACAAAACTTCCAGTCGGGTCGGTCAAAGGGCTCCATTGAATCGTCACGTTTTCGTTCACATCCGACTGGATGCATTGAATGCTAGGCGCCTGAATAACGCCTTCGTTGACCACATTAATCGTTACAGTGGCATAGCGCACTTTAGGCACTTGACAATAGTCATCTTGCACTTTAAAGACAAAATAATAGGGAACGAGATCTAAAGCATTGCCATCTGCGCCGACAAGATGGTCACAGGATGTTTGCCAGCTAAAATTGACGGTAGATCCTTGAACCCCAGAAATGATAGGTGCTGTATTTAATGTGGCACAAGGTAACGTTCCACATCCCGTTGTTGAGGTGAAATTCGTTCCGAACATAGCACCTGAAGCGGTCAATAAATTGTGCTGTGGACTTCCGTCTTGCAGCAATTCTGGATCGACTGAATTCAAGGTGAAAGTCACCAAGCTACCTGCATTAATTGTCGCTTCAAATGATCCACCAGCAAATGGGGCATTGATCACAGGAGGCGTGTTGTTGTCTGTGCATGCAGTCACAACAATTTGCATTTCGCGTTCTACTTCGCCGATCAATAGTCCGTTGCGGTATGATTTTACCAAAACTTTCACGACATAATTACCAATATTCAATGAAGTGAAATTGAGCTGTCCATTGGATGGGTTTATGGTCGCAGGAACATTAAGCGCATTGAGAGAAGTTCCAGGGGTAGGTGATAAATAGGAAAAACTCGGGTCAAATGGAATGGGTATTGGATTCGTTGGGGGCTGATAGATGCCTGTTGGAAAGTTGTTGTATGGAATTCCAAATCCAATAGCGAGTGAATCTAAATCGGGGTCAACAGCATTCATGTTGTACTGGAATGGCGTACCTGCACAGGAAACAAAATAAGGCTCTTGTAAGAAAATTGGAGAGGAATCACAGGTGGTGCTCATTCCAGGGCTAGCATAAATCTTTGCGGCCAGGGTTATTCCGTAATTGGATGGATTCGTAATGTTGGTAAGGTTGGCACTTCGCGAAAAATTCTCGTAGGTAAATACCCATCCTCCTGCGGGTGGAACTCCACTGATGGCGATTGGCGCACTTCGGTATACAATTTTTTCAATGGCCCCAACACCATTGCCACCAGAGATTCCATTCCCACAGTCTAATGGTTGTGGGGAACCCGTTACGGGATTGCAGGTGGGTGAAATGTCCGTTCTAGAAACAAAGGGAAGTGAAATGGAAGATAAAGTCGGGTGATTCCAAACGCGCAAACTTTCATTGATACTATTGATTTCGGCACCATTGCAATCGCGGTAAAACACCAATGTGAATACATAGTTCCCATTCTGACATTGCCAGGTAATCTCTCCTCCCATCACGTGCGAAGCTCTCAACGCTGTCGTTAGCGTAATAAAGAGGGTCAGTAAAAAGAGTATTTTTCGCATAGGACAAAGAATAACGCAAGAGCGCTTCACATAGTATAAACGCAGAAAATCATAGGTCGTTGCTATCCTGCTGAAACGATTGTCATATCATCCCAGTTGAGGTATTTTTTTGCCAGCTCTTGAATGCGTTCTGCCGTAATTCCGTTGATGGATTCGATCGCCTTGTTGTAAAAATCCATGTCCATATCATACGGTTCAACATTCAAGTATAAATCCGTCATTGAATAAGGACCATCGGCGCTTTTTAAAAGTTGGCCGAGTAAATAATTTTTTACCAATTCGAGCTCGTCTTCAGGTACCAGTTCATTTTGAAGGATTTCAATTTCTTTTTGAATCTCCATCAATGTTGCCTCACGTACATCTTTTCCGACTTCTGTGGCAATTAAAAAGTATCCTGAAGCATGCAATTCAGCCATCATGGTTCCAATGCCATAAGTATATCCTTTGTCTTCACGGATGTTGGACATCAAGCGACTGCCAAAATAATCCCCAAGAATCGTATTCAAAATAGTAAAATCGAGGTAGTCGGGATGTGTTTTGTTGAAGAGCATTCTCCCCACACGAATGGCAGATTGTACAGCATCATCTTTAACAACATGAGCTGTTCCACGAAGGTTTTGGATGTTTTTTTCAAATGTTGGTTGATGGGTATGTGACCAATCACCGAATAAATCAATAATTTGATCTACAGCATCTTGTCCGAGATCGCCAACAACAACCATTTTGCTCAGGCCATTGAGGTAATATTCATCGTGAAAAGCAACAATCTCATTGCGTGAAATGGAATCAAAATCTTTAAGATCACTCACTCTGCCATAGATAGACTCGCTGAATAGTCGCTGTTGGAAAGCACGTTGAGCGAGGAAATTCACTTTTTCCATGTTGACCAAGAATTTCTGTTTTCGGTCATTCAACAGTTCTTCGACCTCATGTTCAGGAAATCTTGCGCTATGAATCGCATCGCGAATTATTCGAAGCACAGGCAACATGTTTTCTTTCAGCGCATAAACTGAAATCACAGCATTTTCATTACTCACACCCGATTCGAAAAATCCGCCGAGCGTATCAATTGATTCATTGATTTCAATGGATGTGTGTTCTTTGGTTCCTGAGAGCAATAGTCCATTAACGAAAGAGGCAAGGCCAATTGTTCCGAGAATAGTGCCTGCATCAAAATACAAGTCTACCCGCGATGTGTCGTTCGGAACATTTTCATTCCAGTAGAGATGAACGTTTGGGGACACATCAAAAACGCGAGGTTTCAAAAAATCGATGTGCTTTATTGTTTGAAGTTCGGGTGCAAGGGCTCTGTTAATCATTGGTCATGGATTTTACTTTCAACAATGAGCAATTCTCTTTGCGAAATATATGTATGGCTGATTCTTGTAAATGATCAGGTTGAATGGCTTGATAGATGAGGTGTTCTTCGTTTATGCCATTGGCATCGCCCAGCAATTCGAAGTAACACAAATTCATGGCTCGATTGAGTAAACCTTGTTCTTGGAATTCTCGTGCTGTTCGAATTTTAATCATCAATCGATTCAATTCACTTGATTCCATTGGGCTTTTTTTCAATACGTCGAGGGCTTCCCAGAGTGCTTTGTCAAGCATGTCGAAGGTAACCCCCGGATTTAGTTTTCCAGAAATGATGAGTAAACCATTGTCCAAATCTCCAGAAATGTAAGCGCCAATTTCAGAAACCAGTTTTTGTTCCTTTTTCAATGAAATGTACAAGCGAGAAGACTTGTCACGACCCAAACAATCGGAAAGCACATCGGCAAAATAGTAGCCGTCGCTTCGACGTTCAGACATTTTAAAGGCATAGTAAAATGCATCTGTCGGTACATTTCGTTCGAGGATTTTCTCTCTAAATTCAGTTTGTTCTGGCTCTGCAGGAAGGATGCGGGCTGGCTTCAGTTTTTCTGGAATGTCTCCAAACCATTTAGTTACCTTGTCGCGAATTTCCTCCAATTCAAAATTCCCAGCGATACAAAGAATGGCGTTTGCTGGGTGATAATGTGCCCCAAAAAAGGATTTTACATCTTCCATTGTCGCCTCTTCAATATGAGCGATTTCCTTCCCAATGGTACACCACTTATAGGGGTGGGTATGGAATGCTAAAGGGCGAAGCTCCAACCATACATCTCCGTAAGGTTGATTCAAGTAACGTTGTTTAAATTCTTCAATCACCACATTGCGCTGCACTTCGAGACTCTTTGGGGTGAAGGCTAAAGAGAGCATCCGGTCACTTTCCAACCAAAGTGCGGTGTCGATGTTTGCCGCGGGAAGTACATTATAGTAGTTGGTAATGTCGTTGGAAGTGAAGGCGTTGCTTTCTCCTCCAGCCAATTGAAGTGGGGCATCAAAGTCAGGTATATTGACTGAGCCACCGAACATCAAATGCTCAAAAAGGTGAGCAAATCCTGTTTTTTCCTCCGACTCATCGCGCGCGCCGACATCGTACAAGGTGTTGATCACCGCAAGAGGTGTTGTGACATCCTTATGAAAGAGTACTGTGAGTCCGTTGGGAAGTGTAAATCGTTCGAATTGAATCATTAGAATGTATATTTATCCGTGTGTTGTTCGCTTAAAGCAGCGCGGTATTCTGTGAGTATTTCCTTTACGACATCCGCCGCAGGCATTATTTTCTCGATGAGTCCAGAAACTTGACCAATTTCGAGTTCTCCTTCAATCAAGTCACCTTCAAACATGCCTTTCTTTGCGCGTCCACGGCCTAGCAGCTCCGTCAATTCCTCTGGTGTAGCACCATGTTCATAGGCTGCCTCTACCTTTTTGTAAAAGTCGTTTTTAATGAGACGAACAGGAGTAAGTTCTTTCAAGGTAAGCTGAGTTTGACCTTCACCTGTATGTAGAATTGTTTCTTTAAAATTTTGATGTGCACTGGATTCGGGTGTGGCTACAAAGCGACTGCCGATTTGAACTCCATCAGCGCCCAAATTCAGTGCTGCGAGCATTCCTCGGCCTGTTCCGATTCCACCGGCGGCAATCAAAGGAATAGATATTTTCTTTGCTACCAGGGGAATCAAGCACATCGTTGTCGTTTCATCACGACCGTTATGCCCTCCCGCTTCAAATCCTTCAGCCACCACTGCATCAACGCCTGCTTCTTCCGCTTTCAAGGCAAATTTTAAGCTTGAAACGACATGTACAACAACAATACCCTCGTCCTTTAATTTTTGCGTCCAAGTTTTTGGGTTTCCTGCTGAGGTAAAAACAATGGGAACCTTAAGCCGAATAATCGTGTCGATGTGCTTTTCAATGTCGGGATAAAGCATGGGTAAATTCACAGCAAAGGGCTTTGATGTTGCCGCTTTGCATTTCAGAATTTGTTCTTCTAAAATCTGAGGGTACATCGAGCCTGAACCAATGATTCCTAGTCCGCCTGCATTGGAAACAGCCGAAGCCAATTCCCATCCTGAACACCAAATCATACCTGCTTGAATCAGTGGGTATTCAATGTTGAAAAGTCGACAAATGCGATTGCTCATGTGCGTGATTAAAGTTGTTTTTGTTGCTTCAAGGACTTAAGATCCCTCAAACGAAGTTACTGTTTTTGAGGCAGCGCATCGGAAGTGGATTGGCAATTTATGCACGGGTGACTGTGTGCTATTGCAACGGAACTATTTTTTTGCCGTCTTGACATAAAAATTGATTAATTTAGAACTCCGACTGAAATTCACTTACATGGGCAAATTCCGGTGTTTATTATTCTTCGTATTGGCGTCATTTTCTGCTCAATCGCAAGAGATTACGCATGAACATGATGTTTATCACGCATTCATAGAAAATAAGGGGCAGTGGCAGCCAGAGGTCTTGTTTAAGGCAAAGGTTCCAACTGGAAATTTGTGGATCCAGCAACGTAAAATGGTGTTTCACCTTCAAGACCATTCGGTGATGAAGGAACTTCACGGTAAGCCGCGCGACAATGGTCCAGATGCATCTATCCCACAAACTGTAGTGCATCTCAATTTTCCGGGCGCGAATGAGGTTCAGCACATTGAAAAATTTATTCCATCGACCAATTATTACAACTTTTTTAAAGGAAACGACGCATCAAAATGGCAATCGAATGTGCACGGTTATTCGGAAGCGATACTTCACGAATTTTACAACGGCATCGATTTAAAACTCATCGAGGAACATGCGCAGTTGAAGTATGAATTTCATGTTCAGCCAAAGGTTTCTGCTCAGGTGATTCGATTCAATTATGCTGGTCAAGAAAAAATTCAGCTGGACAAAAAAGGAAATTTAGTCGTTTCCACTGCTCTTGGCCAGATCATTGAACAAAAACCATACGCCTACCAAATCATCAATGGATCCATCCGTAAAGTGGAATGTGCTTTTCAGTTGGTAGGTAACGAGGTTTCTTTTGAGCTTGGCAAGTACGACGAGAATGCCATTTTGGTTATTGACCCTGTTCTTGTTTTTGCTACCTATTCGGGTTCAGTGACAGATAACTTTGGAATGACAGCGACCTATGGGTACGACGGAACGGCCTATTCGGCAGGTGTCGTATACGGAAATGCCTATCCCACACCGGACAACAGTGCCTTTGATGTGAATTCTAATTTTACGGTTCCTTCAAACACGGCGTATGGGATCACTGATGTTTTTGTGTCGAAATACACTCCTGATGGCACCAACATGATTTGGACAACCTTTCTCGGAGGTGGCGATGACTTGCAAGGAACAGAAACAGCGCATAGCTTGATCTGTGACAAACTCAATAATTTATACATCTACGGGGCAACATCGAGCACAGATTTCCCCATTGTAAATGGGTATCAATCCACTCATGGTGGGGGTGTCGCGAATGCCAATTTCTTTTTTAATGGAGTATATTTCTCGAATCAAGGAACAGATATTTATGTGGCAAAACTCAGTGCCAATGGGCAAAACTTGATGGCTTCGACTTTTGTCGGTGGTACTGAGAATGATGGAATCAATACAAAAGTTTCTTCGGGCACTTATAATTCTGTTGCGGCTTATGATTCACTCACTTCCAATTATGGGGACCAGTTTCGTGGAGAGATCATGTTGGATCCAGCTGGGAATTGCTTGATTGCATCTTGTACACGCTCAACGGATTTCCCTGTGCTCAATCCTTTTCAGGCAAACAATGCTGGTATGCAAGATGGGGTGCTTTTTAAGTTGACGCCGAATTTATCCAATTTGATGTGGTCGAGTTATTATGGCGGCACAAACAACGATGCCTGCTATTCGGTGAAAATTGACTCCAGCTTGAATGTGGTTTTTTCGGGTGGAACGAGTTCTAATGATCTTCCGTTCACCATCGGTGGTTGGCAATCTACCTACAACGGAGGAATTACGGATGGTTTTGTGGTGAAGTTAAATCCTGCTGCCACGGCTGTCATCAACGGTTCATACATTGGAACCCCCAACTACGATCAAGCATTTTTTGTAGAGATCGACCGCAACGATAATGTCTTTTTGCTTGGGCAGTCTGCTGGTGGTACATTTCCTGTGAATAATGCCTCATTCGTGAATCCCAACAGCAGTCAGTTTGTGATGAAAATGAATCCTTCACTGACCGCTGTACTTAATTCTACTGTTTTTGGTAATGGGGGCGCGGCAATAAATATTTCACCATCCGCTTTCTTAGTGGATATCTGCGGGAACCTCTACATTTCAGGTTGGGGGGCAAACATCCTTCAATCCACGCCTTTGTCTGGAATGCCGGTGTCTACAAATGCTTTTCAATCCAATCCTGGTGATGGATTTGATTTTTATTTGCTTGTGATTGCGCGTGGTTTTGATGGAATCCTTTACGGATCTTATCTTGGAGGAAACCAGGCAGATGAGCATGTGGACGGAGGAACTTCACGTTTCGATAAAAATGGGGTAGTGTACCAGTCGGTGTGTGGTGGCTGTGGTGGTAATTCTGATTTTCCAACATCACCAGGGGCTTGGTCCAACCTCAATTTGAGTTCGAATTGCAACAACATCGTTTTTAAATTCGATTTTCAATTGATTCCTAATGCCGAATTTTCGGCAGATCAAACCTTGGGATGTGCAGATTTCACAGTGACCCTTGATAATTTTTCGACGCAATCGGATTCGTATCTGTGGGATTTTGGAAATGGCGATACCTCCACTGTAATCTTCAATCCGACCATAACCTACACGCAGCCGGGTGACTATCTCGTGTACTTGTACGTGACAGATAGTGTTTGTTTACTGACAGATACAGCTCAAATTGCGATTACAGTGACGGATGCCACCCAACTCCAAGTGCAGAATGATGTGGAGCTGTGTTCGCCTGTTCCACTGACCTTTACCGCAAATTCCTTTGGAACGGCAACCTATTTTATCTGGTCCGAATCGTCCGATTTCAGCAATCCCTTGAATGCACCTCAAGATTCAGTCATTTCTTACCTTCCAAGCGGAAGCATGGTCTTGTATGTCATGGCGGGAAATGAGGGCTGTTCTGAGAAAGACTCCGTTGTCGTCACCTTTGTGAGTTCATCACTTTTCCTATCGGCGAATGATTCGATTTGTGCAGGTGAAACCGCAATCGTTACAGCCGTGAGTTTGGATCCAAGCATTCAATTTACCTACGATTGGGGACCTGACTCCATCTTAATTCCCCCGGGGACAGGAGCATCGGTAGGATTTAAACCAACAACCACTCAATATGTGTATGTCACAGCAAGTGCGAGCAATGGGTGTGTGATTACTGATTCTATACTCATAGCGGTGAGTTCCATTGCGGATGGTTCGGTCATCGCTTCGGCAAATCCTTCCCTGGTCCCTGAGGGTGGACAAACAACTCTTTCGGGTCAACCTTCAGGGATGACCTACACGTGGACCCCAGCTTTGGGTGTGACCAATCCATCGATGCAATCCACCTTGGCTACCGTTGACCAAACGACGATCTATACTTTATCCGTTTCAGACGGGATCTGTACAAAAAGTGATACTGCATTGGTGAAAACTTTCGCCTTTATTTGCGAAGAGCCCTATGTTTTTGTACCGAATGCTTTTACCCCAAATGGGGACAATGAAAACGATGTGTTGTATGTCCGTGGACCTATGATTGAAGGATTGGTGTTCCGTATCTTTGACCGTTGGGGCGAGATGGTGTTCGAATCTTTAGACCGCGATTTCGGCTGGGATGGCACCTTCAGAGGAAAAGCACTCGATCCTGATGTCTACGATTATTACCTCAAAGCCGTGTGCATCGATGGCAACGAATCCATCATCAAAGGGAACATTTCCCTCATGAAATAAAACAACAACAATCTTAAAACAAACAATCTCCAAATGAAAAAAATCATTCAAGCAAAATCTGAGAAGTTTCTCGAGCAATACCTTAATAACCCTAGTCCTACAGGATTTGAATCGGAAGGACAAAAATTGTGGCTTTCATATTTGAAGCCATACATCGACACGTATTTTACGGACAATTACGGTTCAGTCGTTGGAGTGATTAATCCTGATGCGCCGTATAAGGTAGTGATTGAGGCACATGCCGATGAGATTTCATGGTTTGTGCATTACATCACGAAAGATGGCTTCATTTATCTCCGTAGAAATGGAGGGTCTGACCATCAAATTGCACCGTCAAAGCGCGTGAACATTCATACAGACAAGGGAATTGTACGTGCCGTATTCGGTTGGCCAGCGATTCATACGCGTTCCGCGAAAGAGGAAGCACCATCGATGAAAAATATTTTTCTTGACTGCGGATGCGATTCAAAAGAAGAAGTGGAAAAATTGGGTGTGCATGTCGGCTGTGTGATCACTTTTGAAGACGAGTTCATGATTTTGAATAAAAACAGATATGTCGGCCGTGCCTTGGACAACCGGGTGGGTGGATTTATGATTGCTGAAGTGGCACGTTTGCTCAAAGAAAACAAGGTGAAGTTGCCTTTCGGTTTGTATGTAGTGAATTCGGTACAAGAAGAAATCGGTTTGCGCGGCGCTGAAATGATTGCCCGCAAGATTAAACCAGACGTGGCCATCATTACCGATGTGTGTCACGACACCCACACACCTATGGTCGATAAAATTGAAAATGGAGATCAAAAGTCAGGAGCAGGACCAGTATTGACTTATGGACCAGCCGTACAGAACAATTTGTTGAAGCACATCATTTCGGCTGCGGAGAAAAATAAAATCAAGTTCCAACGTGCAGCAGCGTCGCGATCAACAGGTACTGATACCGATGCCTTTGCGTATTCGCACGAAGGAGTACCAAGTGCATTGATTTCCTTGCCTTTGCGCTACATGCACACAACCGTTGAGACCGTGCGTAAAGAAGATGTGGAAGCGACCATTCAGTTGATTTATGAGTCGGTAGTGGCATTGAAAGACGGTCAAGACTTTAGGTATTTTAAATAACATGATTTAATTTTGTTTATTTATCATTTTTACGGGCTGAAAATCGTAAATTGGCTCACTAAAAACTATACAGACAAACTCACTATGAAAAGATTTACTTTTTTGGCGGCGTCTCTTTTGATCAGCGTTGGTGCAAAGGCCCAGCTGTTTTCAGATGATTTCGAAGCCTACACAACAGGCGCACTCGGGCCTCAATCAACATCTTGGTCCACTTGGAGTGGAACAGAAGGTGGAACAGAAGACGGGATTGTATCAACTGCGCAAGCAAGCAGCGGGACGAAGTCAATTTATTTTAATTCAACAGTAGCCAATGGTGGTCCTCAGGATTGCGTTTTGGATTTTGGTCCGGTGTACACTTCAGGGGTATTTACTTACCAATCTGATTTTTATGTTTCAAACGGTAAGTCAGCTTACTTTAACTTCCAAGCTACACAAACCATCGGTCAAACATGGGCACTCAATGTGAACATGAACAATGGTGGCGTTTATGTTGACGATGGAATCACATCTGATTTGGCCATCGGTTCATACACACCTGCGACTTGGTTTTCAATGAAAATCGAAGCGAATTTAACGCTTGGTATTTGGAAAGCCTTTGTTGATGGCGTGTTGATCGGTGTTTGGGAAAATGGGATAAACTCTTTGGCTTCTATCGATATCTTCCCACTTCAAGGAAGTCAGTTCTATGTGGATGATGTAAGTTATGACCACCAAACATACACGCTTTCTTCATTGAATGCAGCCATTTCAGGTTTGGATATGGCAGGAAACATTGCAACTCAAGTCGTTTCTCCTACAGTCACTGTCATGAATGCAGGTACAACAGCCATTGCATCGTTTGATGTGGTACTTAACTATGCGGGAACGCCTTATACACAAAACATTACAGGACAAAATTTGGCTTCTTTGGCATCTTATACTGTGACTTTCCCGAATGTTACCTTGGCAGCTGGTGTAAACAACGCTACAGCAACAGTTTCGAATGTAAATGGTGGAGTTGATAATGTTGTTGAAGACAATAGCGCAACAATTAGTGTTAATCCTGTAGTTCCTGCACCAGGTAAAATGGTTGTAGGTGAAGAAGGTACTGGAACATGGTGTCAATGGTGTCCACGTGGTGCTGTTTATATGGACATGTTCGAACAAGAGTACGATCAGTTCTGGGCAGGTATTGCTGTGCACAACGGTGATCCAATGGTGGTTACAGATTACGATACAGGTATGAGCGGATTCATTGGAGGATATCCAAGTGCCATCGTTGACCGCGGTACAGATGTAGATCCATCTGGAATGGGTCCTGACTTCTTTACACGTTTGCAAACTGCTCCGAAAGCATTGATCGAAAATGGTGCAACTTGGGATGCGGCAACACGTACATTGAACGTTTCTGTGACTTGTGATTTCCAAGCTGCAGCAAACAGCAACTACAAACTAGCCTGTGTATTGACAGAAGATGATGTAACAGGAACAACTGGTTATAGCCAATCAAATGCATACGCTGGTGGAGCAAATGGAGTGATGGGAGGATATGAAGCCTTGGCAAACCCTGTTCCAGCAGCTCAAATGGTGTATAACCACGTTGCTCGTGCAATTGCTCCTTCATTTACAGGATTGGCAACGGCTTTCCCTGCTACAGTGAATACAGGTGATGTCTTGACAAACAATTTCTCTTTCGTTCTTCCTACAACTTGGGATGAAACGAAAATCCACATCATCGGTTTGTTGTTCGATCCAGCAGGTCGTATCGACAATGCAGGAAAAGCAACAATCACAGAAGCTGTAGCAAACGGATATGTGAATGGAAATGGTGCAGGTGTTGAGGATTTGACATTGAATGGTCCAGACCAAGTGATGACGGTATATCCTAATCCAGCTGGTGCGTTTACAACTGTTGCCATCCAATTGACACAAGAATCTACCGTAGCACTTCGCGTGGTTGACATGTCAGGAAAAACTGTTGCCTTCAAAAACTACGGTTCAATGAATGGCGCTTCAACAATCGACTTGAACACGTCAATGCTTGATGCAGGTGTGTACATGATCGAAATGACAGTGAACAATCAAACAATGGTTCAGCGCTTGATCGTTGAATAAGAAATAAAAATTCAATGAATTAGGGTGGCTTCGGTCACCCTTTTTTGTGTCCATCAACGAAAATCGAATACCTTTGCGCCATGAAATGGATTGGAGAACGCGTAAGCTTCAGCGAAGATAAAGTTCGCACAACAATAGTGATCGAACCGGAGAATACCTATTGGGTAAAAGGACTCATGGGTGCATGGCTTTCCATGTGGTTGACCATCGGTGCCGTTGTGATCTGGGCGTATTTCACCTTGAAACTAACAAGTCAAGAAGAGATTATTTTGCTCATATTTCTTACTTTCTGGCTGTATTATGCGGTTAAGGTCGCTCGCTCATTTTTTTGGCTCCTCTGGGGAAAAGAAATGATCAAGATCGATGAAGCTTCCCTGAGCTACAAAAAGTCCATTAAGAAATACGGAAGAGCGGTGCCTTACTATTTTGAAAACATCAATAAGATGGCCATGTCGGTCCCCGAAGAACGTTCAATTCAACGTGTTTGGGAGGCATCACCATGGATTCGAGGTGGTGAACGGATCGAATTTGAATACAACGGAAAAATGATTCGCTTCGGCAGAAAGCTCAATGAAAAAGACGCGAAGTTGCTGTTTCAGTTGGTGACCAAGCGCATCGAGGAAAGGATGAGGAGAATTAAAGATTGATTTTAAAATAGTTACGAATTACGAATTACGAATTACGAATTTGTTGCTACGCCCGCCTCGGCGGATTTAAAAAACAATTTGATCCTGACGGAATTTGTTGCCGATGGCAATTGAACGAATGATCAAGTCTTTGAGCGCAGCGTTCCATTGTTCTTTGAAGCTCATAGAGCGAAGAAGTGTCTTTTGTCTTTTACTCCGCATATGCGGAAGGGTCTTTTGTCTTCATCGGTGTCTTCGAGTCTGCTGTCGCACCTCAGCCACCACTTTTTCACTTCGGTATTCGACGAATGATCAAGTCTTTAAGCGCAGCGGTCTTTTGTCTTACATTCCGCGCATGCGGAAGGGTCTTTTTGTCTCTTTTGTTACTTTTCAAAAAAAAGGCATTTACCCTCTGGTTTTAAAATTGAACAGCATGTCATGTAAGCTTACTTTTTCGGCATTTTTTCTTTGGACAGCACTGAGTGCGTGTAGTCAAGCGGCCAACACCAAAGATCAGGATCCAAAAACACCAAACCCAAAGCCAACGGAAGATACGACCAAGGCTTTTTCGTTCATTAACCCATCCGGCAAAACCATTGAATCACGATTTCCAGCGCCGCCAGGATTTGTGCGCGACAGCAGTTCAACTAGCTCTTTCAACTCTTATTTACGTAACCTGCCTTTAAAGCCAGATGGTTCACCTGTGCTTTTGCACGACGGATCCCAGAAAGGCTACCAAGATGGACAATGCGCCGTAGTGAATTTGCCGATAGGTCGAAAAGACTTACACCAGTGTGCGGATGC
>JBILBT010000256.1:0-4411 GCA_044353545.1 Crocinitomicaceae bacterium
ATCAAAAACAATTCTTTTCAACGAAGAAACCTATTTTACAGGACTAGGCTTGAATGACGATTATGCTGCGGATAAACTCTTTTTCAACTACAATTCGCTCACGACACCTGCAACGGTGTATCAGTACGATTTGGCCAATGGAACAAAAGCCGTTTGGTTTCAACGCACCTTGTTGGACAAATCCTTCACGCCTGATAACTATGAATCCAAGCGTGTTTGGGCTTTAGCGAATGACGGGGCAAAAATTCCAGTTTCGATCGTTTACAAAAAAGGGACTGACCTCTCGAAAGCACCATGTATACTTTATGGCTATGGTTCGTATGGCTATACCCTGCCGGATGTATTTAGCGCAACCCGTTTAAGTCTGCTCGACCGTGGATTTGTCTATGCGGTAGCACACATTCGCGGCAGTAAATACATGGGTGAACATTGGTACGAGGACGGGAAATTCATGAAGAAAATCAACACCTTTACGGATTTCATAAATGCGGCAGAGTTTCTCGGGACGGCAGGATATTGCGACAAAACCAAGATTTATGCACAAGGTGGAAGTGCTGGTGGATTACTGATGGGTGCTGTACTCAACATGGCGCCTTATTTATGGAAAGGTGTTATTTCTCAAGTGCCATTTGTTGATGTGGTAACGACCATGTTAGATACGAGCATTCCTTTGACTACGGGTGAATATGAAGAATGGGGAAATCCAAATGAGGCCGACTTTTATTGGTACATGTTAAAGTACTCACCGTATGACAATGTACATGCGATGAATTATCCCGCTATTTTTGTTACCACAGGATACCACGATTCTCAAGTACAATATTGGGAACCAATGAAATGGGTGGCTAAATTGCGGGAAATGAAAACGGATTCGAATCCACTTGTTTTTGACTGCAACATGGATGCAGGACATGGCGGTGGATCTGGTAGAACTCAAGAACGAAAAGAAATTGCCAAAGAATATGCGTTTATCCTTGGCCTTGAAGGCATTTTACGCTAAATCCCTTGTCCTTTGTGTGGCTGTTTTTGGCTTCAGCACTGCCTTTTCTCAAGTGAAGAAAGACAGTCTGCCTTACACGCTATTCAATGACAAAATTGTGTTGTTTTCAGATCTCGGCTATACCGGCGCGCCATTCACCTTAAAGAATCCTTTTGAAGAGGGCGTTGACAAGCTCCAGTACAAGACTAATTTTCGTGCTGTACTTGGTTTGGGATGCAGCTACAAATGGTTTTCCATTCGTCTAGGTCTTCCTTTGCCTGTTGAATTGCGTGCGGCGGGACGTTTTGGCCATACACTTCCCATCAATCTAGGCATTGATTTCACCATCAAGAAAACATTTATTGATGTGGATTTTAGAAGTTTTACGGGGTATGCCATTAAAAATGCCTACAAATTTAATGATACACTCACGAAGCTGAAGCCGAATGACATACGAAGCTTTACTTCAACGAATAGTTTCTCTATAAACGCTTGGTATTTCCACAATAAAGACTTCAAGATGCAAGCGCTACGCGGGCGAAATGGCCACTATGAGAAATCTGTGCATACGTGGTATTTGAGAAACACCTTCAATGCCTTTGGTGTGGGAAATCAAGATCAATCCGTCATTCCGATTCAGTTTAAAGACAGTTTAAATTCCAAACTGTCCGCAACGAGTTTTGGCGCTGTGGACATTGGTGTGATTCCAGGGTATGCCTATGTGAATCGCGTGAACAATTGGCAATTCTCCGTCCTTGCAGGTATTGGCGCTGTGTTGCAAACGAAATTCTACACTGTGGATGGTGAAACTAGATCATTTACGGGCTTGCAACCACGATATGACATTCGCTTTATCGGTGGGTATTCCGTTCCTAGGTATTTTGTTTTTCTGGTTACCGATTTCGACAACAAATCTATTAAGTTCAATTCCTTGATTTACAACCAAACGATTTATACCTTGCGCTTGGTAGGTGGAATTCGTTTGGAACCGAAAGAAAAGAAATCAAACAGAAAGTAACACGCTCTCAGAAACTGGCTCAAGCCATGTGTTTCTCAATTCACCCAAGGATTGAATCAGCGGATTGTAAAGGAGTGCTTTGGGATAGGTAGACAAGCTGTGAATCGAAACAAATGACTGTTCGCCCTCGTTTAAAACAACGACTTTTAATCGATTGAAAAAATCTATATTGTATTGACTACCAATTGATTTAATCATTCGAACTGAAGAATCAATTGAACATCCAGAAGCAGAAGTTACCTCTTCATCAGAAACCATGACAATGAAGCGTTGGTCGATGATGATACTTGAAGCACGCATTCCTTTTCCATGCGTTGCCCATTTGGATACGAAGTCATTTAAAACAGGCAGAATCTCTTGTTCTTCAGCACTGGAAATTACACGATTGGCGGTGTAGATCCAAATCCTACAGTTGTCACCGTATTGCGGAAGGATTGATTTATAGTTCGGCAGCATTGGCGATGAGTTCAGCGACATCAAGCACTTGAATGTCATTTTCCTTATTGAAGTTCTTTACCCCATCGGTCATCATCGTGTTGCAGAATGGGCATCCTGTAGCAATAATTGATGCGCTTGTTTCCATAGCATCTTCTGTACGCTCTATGTTGATTTCTTTGTTTCCTTTTTCTGCTTCCTTGAACATTTGTGCCCCACCAGCTCCACAACACAAACCATTTGTTTTGCAGCGTTTCATTTCAACAAGTTCAGCGTCCAATTTCTCAATCAGCGTTCGTGGCGCGTCGTATACATCATTTGCTCTACCTAGATAGCACGGATCGTGGAAAGTGATTTTCTTTCCTTTGAAAATGCCACCATCTTTCAATACCAGTTTGCCCGTATTGATCAAGTCTTGAATCAATTGCGTATGATGAATCACTTCGTAATTTCCTCCAAGTTCAGGGTATTCATTTTTCAACGTATTGAAGCAATGCGGACAGGCCGTAACAATGCGCTTTACGTCATAGCCATTCAAGACCTGAATGTTCATCATGGCCTGCATTTGAAATGTAAACTCGTTTCCGGCGCGCTTTGCAGGATCTCCTGAACAACTTTCCTCTGTACCGAGAACGGCAAACTTCACCTTGCATTCGTTCAAGATCTTCACCAAGGCCTTTGTAATCTTTTTTGCGCGGTCATCGAAGCTCCCAGAGCATCCAACCCAAAACAACACATCAGGAGTTTCTCCTTGTGCCATCATTTCCGCCATTGTTGGAACATTCAATCCCATATCTCTTTCGCTATTGAATACGTAAATTTCGTTTTAATCTTCTTTCGCCCAGTTCAAGCGGTCATTTTGTGAAAACTGCCATGGCGCACCATTGTTCTCGATATTCGTCAACATTCCTGTCAATTCGCTCGGCATTTTTGATTCTTCCATCACCAAGTAGCGACGTAAATCGACGATAATGGACAAAGGATCAATGTTTACAGGACACTCTTGCACACAGGCATTGCATGACGTACATGCCCAAATTTCTTCTTCAGTAATGTAATCGCCCAATAAACTTTTGTTGTCGTTGTACTCTTTCCCGTGCTTGCGCATGTTTTCACCCACTTCCACCAAACGATCGCGTGTATCCATCATGATTTTACGAGGAGACAAAAGCTTTCCCGTTACATTTGCCGGACAAGAAGACGTACAACGACCACATTCTGTGCAGGTGTAAGCATCTAAAAGATTCTTCCACGTCAAATCCGTTACGTCCTTAGCTCCGAAGCGCTGTGGCTCAGCCTGTGGTTCTGCTGGAGCAGCGTAAGGATCTGCCGTCGGATCCATCATCAACTTTACCTCTGCGGTAACCGATTCCATGTTGGTGAACTTCCCTTTCTTCTCTAGGCTTGAATAGTAGGTATTTGGGAAAGCCAGCAAGATGTGGAAATGCTTCGAATATGGGAGGTAATTCAAAAAGGCAAAAACCATAAGAATATGTCCCCACCAACCGATCATTTCAATGGTGTGGAGTGTTTCTATATTGTCAGAGATATTTAAAAACAAAGGTCCAACGAATGAACTGATGGCAAAACCATAACCTACATTGCCCTTCTGCAATTGCGCAGCCTCATCTGCCCCGTTCATCGTAAAAATACAAGCCACCAAAACGATTTCCATGATCAGGATCAAGTTTGCATCTTTCATCGGCCAACCTGCCAATTCTTTCATGTTCAATCGAGGCAATTTCAACAAATTGCGGCGCGATAAAAAGGCAATGGTTCCAATGAGCGCCAAAAGAGTAAGGACCTCAATGAAGCTAATCATGAAGGTGTAAAATCCGCCCAAAGCTTCGTGGAAGGTGCGGTGTCCGCCAGTAAGTCCGTCCGCAAAGATCTCAATCAATTCAATTTGCGTAATGACAAACGCAGCATATATGGTCAAGTGCAATAAGGCTGGAATCGGACGAGTGAACATTTTCTTC